>JBEAVX010000502.1:0-5112 GCA_041160755.1 Pseudomonadota bacterium | reverse complement strand
ACCCAGACGATCTGAACCTCACCCTGCGCTGGCTGAACCCCCAGACCCCCGAGGACGCCTTGGGCTCGGCGATCTGGGCGAGCGTCACCTTGGCCGAGGCCATCGACGATCGGGACGACCGACGCGAGGCCCACGCCCGCGTCGCCCGGGCGATTGAGCCCTTGTTGAGCAGCCCCGACCTCAAGCTACGCCGTCAGGCCGTGAGCGCCTTGGGCCAGGTCGGCGACGAGCGCAGCATCACCCGCCTCAAGGAGCGCCGGCTCGTCGAGACCGTGCCCGGCCTGCAGGAGAGCATCGACGACGCCATCCGCACGATCTGGATCCGCCCGTGGTCGGCGGACGCGCCCGAAGAGAACGCCACCGAGGGCCGCCTCAAGGCCCTGGAGGAGCAGGTCGAGGCCCTGCAAGGGGAGCTGGAGGCGCTGGAGAAGCGGCGGTGAGGCGGCTTATTCGTCCGCCGAGCCCACATACACCCGCACCGGCGTCGCCTCGACGCCGTCCACGCTCAGGCTCAGGGTGTGGGCGCCGGGCGTGAGCGGCCAGCGCGTAGAGAACGGCGGGCCGACAGCCGGCAGGGGCACGTCGTCCACGCGCCAGATCGCCTGCTTGGCGCCGTTGGGCGCGGCGGCGCGCAGGGGGATCGCCTGGTGCTCGGCGGGGCGGTCGGGCTCCAAGAAGAAGCTGAGGCCGTCGCCGGGGTAGACGATGGCTGGGGACCTGGTCGTCGGAGCCCCTTCAGCCAACACGCAGGAGTGATCTTGGTCGGGCCAGCGGGGCAGGTTCGCCTCCGCCGCCCAGGCCTGGGCCTCGGGGGGCCAGCGCACGACGAGGCGGATCGTGGTGTCAGGGCAGCCGCTCGCCAAGGCGCCGGAGGCGTCTAGGGGCACCTCGACGTGCCAGGGGCATGGGGTCTCTGGGGCGGTGCCGGGCAAGAAGCGCTCCAGGCGGGCGCCGGGGCAGCTTGGGCCCACGAGCGCGCCGGAGACCGGGCAGATCTCGCGGGAGATCAGGCCCTTCACCCGAGGGAGCTGGTCGTGCTCGCCGCGCTGGGCGCGCTCGGCGATGGCGCGCAAGAGCGGCGCGGCGCCGGTGATGCCGCTCACCTCCCGCATCGGCGCCCCGTCAAAGTTGCCGACCCACACGCCGATCACCAGCTCCCCGGTGACGCCGAACGCCCAGTTGTCGCGCCAGCCGACGCTGGTGCCCGTCTTCGCCGCCATCTCGAAGTTTGGCTCCAGCACCGACCCTAGGCCGAAGGCGCCGGCCCGGGCGCTGTCATCGTCCAGGGCGTCGAGGATGAGCGCGGCGGCCTGGGCGTCGCCGACCTGGACCCCAACAGGGCGCGGCGCGTCCACCCGAAACACCAAGGGCCTCACCCGACCGCCGCTCGCCAAGGCCAGGTACGCGGCGGTGAGCTCGTCGAGGCGCACCTCGGCGTCCCCCAAGGCGAGGCCGAGGCCGTAGTGATCGGGACGCTCGGCCAAGGTCGTGAGCCCGAGCTCGGTGAGGCGCCGGTGCAGGCTGGCCACGCCGACGGCCTCCAAGACCCGCACCGCCGGGATGTTGAGGCTCCGCGCGAGGGCCTCTCGGGCGAGGACCGGGCCGTGGTGACGCTCGTCGTAGTTCGTGGGGGTCCAGGCGCCGTGGGTCGTCGTCCAGGTCTGGGGCAGGTCCATCAAGGGCGTGGCGAGGGTGACGCGCCGCTGCTCTAGGCCGAGCTGGTAGATGAAGGGCTTGAGCGCGCTCCCGGGGCTGCGGGGGGCCATCACGCCGTCTACTTGGCCGCCGGGGCTGTCGAAGCCCACGGAGCCCACATACGCGAGCACCTCGCCGCTCGGGCGATCCACGACGATGGCGGCGGCTTGGCTCACGGCCTGGTCACGCAGGCTGGCCACCATGCCGCGCACCAGGGCCTCGACGTCCTTCTGTAAGCGCGCGTCTAAGGTGACGGTGAGCTCCCCCGGCGCCGGGTCGAGGCGGCGCACGAGGTGCCACACCCCGCCCATGGGGGGCTCTCGCCGCAGGCCCAAGGGCTGATCCAGGGCCTCGGCGTGCTCCTCCACGGTGATAAAGCCGACCTCCAGCATCGTCGTGAGCACACGATCTCGGGCGGCCTTGGCCTGGGACCGATCTCGGAACGGGTCCAGCGCGCCCGGGCGCCGAGGCAAGGCGGCGATGAGCGCGGCCTCGGCCACAGAGAGCGCCTCGGGGCGCTTGTCGTAGAGCGTCCTCGCGGCGGCGTCGACGCCATAGGCCACGCCGCCCAAGTACACGCGGTTGAGGTACTCGCTGAGGATCTGGGACTTCGTGAGGTGGGCCTCTAGGCGAAGGGCCCACGCCGCCTCCCACAGCTTGCCGCGAAGGCCTGGCGGGCGGGTCCACAGGGTGCGCACGAGCTGCTGGGTGAGCGTGCTGCCGCCTTGCACCACCTCCCCCGCGCGGAGGTTCGCCACGGCGGCCCGGGCGATGGCCCGGGGATCGACGCCGAGGTGGCCCATGAAGCGGCGGTCCTCGGCGGCGATGATCGCCCGGGCGAGGGCGTCGGGCGGCGCGGTCAGCGCCTCTCCACGGGCGCGCTCCGGGGCCGGGCGCTCGCTGAGCAGGGCCCCGTGGCGGTCAAGCACCCGCGCGCTCTCCACCACCGGGGGCAAGCTCGGCGGGATGGCGAGCCAGAGGCCCGCCACACACCCCACGACGACGACGCAGAGGGCCACGACGCGGGCGGCGCGGCCCAGCGTAGACCTCACGGCGCCGGGGCGCTCGCCTGGGCGACGGGCGCCTGGCCGACAACAAACCGCCCCGCCTCGGTGCGACCGAAGAGGTGCGGGCGGTACATGTCCTCCGCCAAGGCCGCCGGGTAGCTGTAGTCCCCAGGGGTCGTGGCCCGGGCGAGGTAGGTGTAGACATGAACGCCGGCGGGCATCCAGTCGGCGTACAGCGCCACGGCGTCATCCCGCAGCTCACGGTGGTTGAACACCCACGACGACCACTGCAGCGGCGCGTCGGACTCGCCGCCGCTGTCCCACCACTGGGAGTACCCCGAGTCTTGGGCCTCGTCGCCATAGGCCGAGGCCGTCGTCTTGAACACGGTGTTCTCGGCCTCTAAGCCCGCCGGGAGCGGGTCTACCACGGCGACGTTCACCCGGTCGATGGGCGTGGTGACCGTGAGGGTGACCTCGACGAGCGCCCCCGGGGTGACGGCCTTGGCCGCGCCGTCGCCCTCCAAGAGCCGCATCGTGCGCTTGACGGTGAACCCGGCGTCTTCGGGGGGCATCTCGGCCAAGGCGTAGGAGAGCCGCGCCTCGTAGTAGAGCAGGCCATCGGCGCCGATGGTGAGGGGGCCGTCTTGGAGCTTGGCCATCGGCACCATCGCCCGGGCGGAGAGCGCCGTGGGGGCGAAGGTGTGCTCCAAGATTGACGCCCCGCCGAGGCTCACCGTCGCTTTGCCTGGGGCGTCCTTCTCCCGAACACGCACGAAGTCGGCCAGCGCGGCGAAGGCCCGGGCCGTCGTGTAGGTGTTCGACCAGGCCTGGCCTTTGCGGGAGGCCACGAGGCCCCGGGCGAGGCGCTCGGCGAGCACATGATCCGGGAAGGCCACCAAGATCGCCGAGAGCCCAGCGGCGGACGGCGCCTGATCCCCACCCCACAAGGCGGCGGCCCGGCTCGCGTCGGGCTCACGAAGGACCGCCGCGTCGGCCTCCACAAACAGGCGGCCCTCCAAGCGGCGCAGCAGCTCGTCCGCGCGTTTGTCTTTGCCGCTGGTGCGGCTGATCGTCTCCAGGAGCTCGGCGGTGGCCTCGGTGGAGAGCATCGCCGAGTCCTTGTACAGCCCGGCGTTGAAGCCCGCGTCCCCCTTCCCCAGCCGCGCGAGGCTCAAGGCCACCCGGGACTGGGCGCTGCGGGTCATCTCGCGGCTCCACCAGGTCGGGACGTGTTTGCCCGACAAGAACTCGCGCAAAAGCTGCACGGCGTCGTCTTTGACCGGCTGACCGGCGCGCTGCAGCACCTCCAGGGCGTAGGCCGTCGCCAGCGGAGACCGCTCGCGGCTGCCCGCCCAGTAGGTGTAGCCCCCCTGGGGGTGCTCAAAGGTGCGCAGGCGGGTGAGCCCGGCCTGGACACGCTCGTCGAGCTGGGCCGGCGTGTACTTGCTGCCCACCTTGGGGCCGAGCTCCTTGGCCAACAAGAGCGCGAAGAGCTTGCTCGTCGTCTGCTCCAAGCAGCCGTGGGGGTAGTCCACGAGGTAATCAAGCGCCGTGTCCGTGCCCACGAGCACGGTGGACGACACCAGCACGTCCAGGCCGCCCACCTCGGCGATGGCCCCGGCGGGGCGGCTGACCTGCTCGGTGACCTGCCCGGCGCGCACCACGCCTGTGGTGGAGACGATGTCGGCGGGCACCGGCCTCAGCACAGGGATCGAGTGCACGACGGCGTCTTTGTCCCGGCCTGAGTCTACGGAGAACGTGAAGGTGGCCGTGCCGACGACCGGGTCGAGGAGCGCGAACGGCACCTCGACGGCGCCCATGGCGGGCACGGTGACGGTGACCGGCGAGCCCTTGAGCGTGAGCCCCGTGGCCTGCGCCGTGACGACGACCTCCCGCGCCTCGTCGCGGTTGTTGTGCACGACGATCCCGGCCATGGCGCGGTCGCCCACACGCAGCACACGCGGCAGGGCCGGGCGGGCGATGAGGGGGCGGCTCACGCGGAGCTGGGCGTCATCGGCCCCGAAGCCGTCGGCGCCGTGGTGCACCACGGCCATCAACTGGAAGGTGGTGAGGTTGTCGGGCAGGCGGAAGGAGACGTCTACGTCGCCGTCTTTGCCTGTGCGCAGCGAGGCGTTCCAGTACGGCGTGGTGATGAAGTTCTTGCGCACGACGTTGGGGTCGGCGCCGCCGCCGCCGACGTTGGCGCCCTTCACGAGGTACTCGGCGCGGCTCAAGACGCGGGTGCGGCTGTCGGCCACGGCGACGCGCAGGGGGTGCAAGGCGTAGAAGGTGTCAAAGGGGTTGGGCACGGTGTAGCCGGTGAGGCTCAGCACACCGTAGTCCACGGCGTAGAGCACCACCTGGGCGTCCGCGGCGGCCTGCCCGCCCCGGCGGGCCTTCACCTTGACCT
>JBEAVX010000487.1:0-5415 GCA_041160755.1 Pseudomonadota bacterium | reverse complement strand
CTACTACTGGACCCGCGAGAACTACGTCCGCAACATGGACAACCGGGACTGGTTCCACCTCAACCAGGGCTCGCCGCTCCTGCGTGAGGTGACCGAAGGGGAGAGCTTGTGGGCGTTCACGCGCAACGCCCGGGGGGCCTTTGTGCTCGCCGCCGAGCTGGTGATCACCGCCAAAGGGCTCAACAGCCCCGCGTGGACTGAGCGTTACGGGCCGTTTCGGGTGTGGGGGAGCATGACCGAGTCGGCGTATTTTGACGCGGAGCGCGCTCCCGAGGTCGAGACGCTGCTGCGCACGCTCTCGCCCAAGATTCAGGCCGCGCGCCTGGGGCAGAGCTTTCAGGGCCACGCCGCGGTGCGACGGCTCAACCTCGACGACCACCTGCGGCTTTGCACCTTCGCCCGGGGGCTGCCGCTTCATCCACGGGTGCACCCCGATGGGCGGAGAGACGTCGCCCGCGCGCTGGGGGACGAGGAGCTCAGCGTCGAGCTTGGCCTCCCCGAGGGTCGCCCGACCTTGCCCGGCTGGCTGAGCGAGGGGCCACCGCCGCCGATGTTGACGCAGAGCCGGGTGTACGCCCGGGACGGCGCCCTGGTGCAGCGGCTCCAGCGTCTGTATGAGGGGCGCTGCCAGATCTGCGGCTGGGATCCGAGCTCGGTTTACCACCGGCAGCTCTGTGAGGCCCATCACATCCAGTGGTTGTCCCGGGGCGGCTGGGACCGACTCGACAACCTGATCTTGCTCTGCCCCAACCACCACCGCGCCGTCCACAGCCTCGACGCGACCCTCGACTTCGCGGACCTCACCTGGAGATTTGGCGGGCGGCACGAGCCGATCCAGCTCAATGAGCACCTGGAGCGCGCCGCCTGACCCGCCACCCAACAATGCGCCCCCGCGCCGGGCTCGTTAAACCCCGCGCTGCGCGGTAATCCCCGATCCCCGCCGCGCCCTGGAGCCCCGATGCCGTCGATCTCCGCCCTCGCCCAAGGCACCCCCAGCGCCGAGGCCTGGCGCGCTGTCACCGCCCAGCTCAACGGCCTCGGCGGCGCCGCGCTGGAGGCCGCCGTCGAGGCGTTTGAGTCAAACAGCGCCCACTGGCCCAGCCGCCTCGACCCTTGGCAGGGCTACTCCGCGGACGAGGGCGTCGAGCTTCGCCGCTCGCCCCAGGACTGGGTGCGTGAGGTCTACGCGGGGCTTCATTCGCCCAAACACCGGCTCTGCCGGATCGTCGATAGCCCGCTGCGGCTGCGGAGGGGCGAGGCCCTGGAGAATGTGCTCAGCCCCGACGCCCAGCTCGCCCAGGTGCGGCAGATCGCGTTTGATCAGAGCAAGCTCTCCAGCGGGTTCTTGAAGGCCTGGCGCGGGGAGGGGCCTTGGCGGCGCTGGGAGGCCCTGCGGCTGTGGACCTGCGGGCTGAGCCCGGCGAACCTGAAGCTCGTCGCGGCGGCGGACCTCTCGGCGATGACGATGCTGAACCTGGAGCAGAACAAGCTCGGAGAGGGCGGCGTCGCGGCGATGGTGAAGGCGCCGGGCTTCTCGGCGCTGCGCGCGCTGCACCTGGGCAACAACGGCCTCGACGCCGGCGCCGCCCAGGCGCTCAGCCCGGCGAGGTGGCTGCGCGGGCTCACCTGGCTGCACCTCGGCGACAACCGGCTCAGCGACACGTCGATGCCCCTGCTCACGGCGAACGGCGCCTTGGAGGAGGTGATCGCCCTCGACCTCAGCCGGAACTACGTCGGCGCCGACACGGCGGCCTGGGCGGCCGGGCTGCCGAACCTGGAGCGTCTCGCGCTGAACAACACGGCGCTTGAGGATCAGGGGCTCATCGGCCTGGTCGAGCGTTGTCTGGAGCTCAAACACCTCAAGCTCGACGCGACGCGCCTCGGGGATCGGGGCGTTGAGGCCCTCGCCCAGAGCCGCCAGCGCTGGCGCTCGATCTCGTTGATGATGACCGACATCAGCGCCGCCGGGCTGGGCACCTTGCTCAAGTCGCCGAGCCTGCAGCAGGTCGAGCGCCTGGAGCTCGGGACGGGGTTCACCCGAGAGAACGCCAAGATCCTGGCCGACGGCGCCTGCCCGAACCTCACGTTTTTGTGGTGGCACGGCCCAGAGCTGGGCGACGGCGCTGAGGCCATTGTCCGTGGCGACGCGCGCCTCGCCAAGTGCCTGCCCTACCCGGCCTAACCCAACCCCCGGCGCCCCGCCTCTCGGTATCGCTGAACCCACACGGTCAGTGCCTCGGGGCTGAGGCCGAGGGCGGCGGCGAGGGGCTCCAGGGCTTGGCCGAGGATGTGGGCGGCGACGGCGCGCTCGATCTGCTCCACAGGCGGTCGGGCGCTGATCTCCGGGGCGAAGGCCGCGCCACGCGGGGCGCCATGAATCGGCAGGCGCGCGGCGGGGTCACCCAAGAGCACATACCCGCTGAGATCGTTGCGCAACATCCACAGATGGCCCAGGCGTAAGGCGTCGGGGGGCTGGCCGGTCTCGCTGGACTCGTGCATCAAAGACGAGATCTCGTCGTTCACGCGGCCCAAGAAGCGGCTGAGCCAGCGGTAGGCCACGCCCAGGCGGTCTCCGGCCAAGGCGGCGCGCATCACCTGCATGATTCGACCGGCGCGGTTGAGCGCGCGGCCGGTGTCCATCTCCTGAAAGATGTAGGACCAGGCGAGATCGACGTGGCCGATGACCGCCAAGGGGCCATCGGGGCTGGCCAAGGCGGCCTTGGGCGCGGCGGAGATGAACGGGCGGCCACCTTCGCAGCGCAGGCCCTTGAGCAAGGGCTCCAGCGGGCCGCCGTAGAGCTTCTTGTCGCGCAGCATCTTGAGCCAGGGGTAATACACGCTGGCTTCAGGCGTGCCCGCGCCGAAACAGGCGACGAGGAACCACAGCCCCCCGGGCAAAAACGCCTGATCCCGGAGCTCGGACGCGCCCAGGCGGCCGCCACGACCGAAGCTCAGGGCGCCTTGGCGCTCTCGCTGCTCGGCGGGGCTGCGCCAGCCCGAGCGGGGGGCGCCCTCGCCGTGGCACAGGGTCAACATCGCGCCGGGGCCGGCGGCGGCGGCGGCGCGCAGCACGGCGGCGGGGTCGGGCTCACCACGGCCGAGGACCTGGAGGCCCTTGGCCTCGACGCGGCCTGACTGTATCCAGTCCGCGAGCTGCTGCTCGCCGGGGGTGATCAGGGCCTCGTCGCCGATGCGGGTGGACGGGGTGCCGTCCTCGACCAGATGCAGCAGGGCGGCGCCGGGGCCTTCAAGCGGGGCGCGCTCCCAGCGGGTGAGCTTGTCGGCGTAGGACTCGAAGGCCTCATAGGGGTTTGTGCGGCCGGGCAGCGGGTCGAAGGCGAGGCGGCCGGTGAAGGCGTCGCCGCCCATGACCTGCTGAAAGGGCAGGCTCACGCCGTCGAGATCGCCCAGGATGAGCTGGTAGCGGGGGAGGTCGCGGGGGTCTTGGGCGCTCGCCTCAAACACGGTCTTGCGCCAGAGGTGGGCCTGGGACTCGCTGAGGCCGACGGGCACAAAGAAGGGCTCGGCGCGGTGGCCGGACTGCTCGGCGCGGCGCTGGATGAGGGCCTCGACGGCGGCGACCATCGCCCGGCCCTCGGCGTTGTCGGGGGCGAACACCGCCCAGCGCTGGGCGTCGAGGGCGTTGGGATCGCCGCCTTCGTCCCAGAGGTACTGAGGCTCGCCGGTCTCGGGCGGGGCCGTCGCGCCGGGGGTGTGCGCGCCGCCGACGCCCTCAGGCAGGGCCGGGGCGTGGTCGTCGGGGTCGGCCAGAAAGAGGTGCAGGGGCGGCGAGTGTTCCGTCATGGAGCGAGCGTGGGCCTCGGGGTCGTGGCGTCCGCTCACCATACACCCGGGGCCGGGCGGGGCAAGCGCTCCGGCGTATACTTGCCGCGCCCCTCCTGGAGCCCAAGATGTCGACTCATGGTGGCCCCCACATCCTTGAGCTGTTCCGCGCGGCGGACACCGAAGATCCCTTCGGCTTCTCGTGGACGCCCCAGCGCTACGTCGCCCGGTACGCCGGCGGCCAAGCCGAGGCCATCGACATCGCCTGGGACGCCGAGCTGCGCGAGGGGCTCACGGCGATTCATAAGGCCGGGGCCGACATGGCGACGGCCCGGCGGGTGGGCGGGGCCTTGGGGCGGCTCCTCGACGGTCCACGGTTTCGGGGGCTGCTCGCGGCCTTGGACGCGGCGACGGCGAAGGCCCCGGCGGAGCTGACCATCCGCGCCCAGGCCGCCGAGCTCTACGCCTTGCCTTGGGAGCTCCTGGAGCTGCCCGACTCGGGGCTCACCTTGGGCGCCGCGCCGCATGTCATCCTGCGCTACGAGTGGCCGAGCGGCCGCGCCGTCGTGACGCCCGAGGCGAGCGCCGGGCGGGTGCTCTTGGCTTGGTCGGGCCGAGGCGTAGACAGCCGGGGGCACCGCCGGGCCCTGGAGCTGGCGCTCGGTGAGCAGGCCGTCGAGGTGGTGGAGCTGCTGAACCCCGCGGATCTCGCCGAGGCCTTGGCGAAGGGCGCGCCGCCCTCGGCGGTGATGATCCTCGCCCACGGCGTCGCCACCCGAGACGGCGAGGTGGGCCTCGCCATCGAGGACAGCGTGCTGACCGGCGAGGAGCTGGCCCGGACCTTGGCGCCTTACGCGGCCCGGGTGCCGACGGTGCTGCTCTGTGTGTGTCGTGGCGGTGGATCCGACCCCGGCACTCGCACGGGCAGCCTCGCCCAGCGGGTTCACCGCGCCGGGTTTCACAACGTCGTCGCCTCGCGGCTGCCGCTCTCCGTGGCGGCGTCGAAGGCCCTGGCCCCGGCGCTTCTCGCGGCCTTGGCCGAGGGGGCAGAGGCCGGGCGGGCCTTGGCGGTCGCCCGAGGGGCGGCGATGGCGGCGGTGCCCACGGGCCTCGATCCGCTCTCGCTGCAGCTCTACGGCCGGGCTGAAGATCGCCTCGCCGCGCCGAAGGCCCTGGCCGAGATCGTCACCCGCCGGGATCTGAGCCCCGCCTCCCTGAGCGCCTTGGACGGCCTGCCGATGGTGGCCAGCGCCCAGGCCCCGGCGGTCGCGGCGACCCATGTGGCGCTCGTCGCGGCGGCGTTCGTCGAGGCGCTCCAGGACGGCCTGCCCAGCGGTCTGCACGACGGCGCGGCCTGGGCGGCGCAGCGGGAGGCCTTGCTGAGAGAGGCGGCGCTGCAGCTCTCGGCGGACCCGATCTCCGGCGCCACCGACGCCGCGCAGAACCGGCAGCTCATGGAGCTCACCCGCACGCCGCTGCGCTCGCCGCCGTACCGGGCCTTGTGGCTGGCGCTCGGCGATCAAGAGCGGCTCAACCCCCGGCGGGGCCTGCCCGCCCGGCGCTCGGAGCTCGACAAACACGTCTTTGAGCGGCGCTTCTTGCGGGCGTGGCGCACCGGGGCGGCCAAGGGGC
>JBEAVX010000447.1:0-3779 GCA_041160755.1 Pseudomonadota bacterium | reverse complement strand
CCGCCCGGGTGCGGTTCGTGGTGCCGACCTCACGCAGCCGCGCGCCGGACGCCCCCATGATCTCCGGCACGCGGAAGCTGCCGCCGATCTCGACGAGCTCCCCCCGGGAGACGATCACCTCCCGGCCTTGGGCCAAGGCGCTGAGCACGAGCACCACGGCCGCCGCGTTGTTGTTCACGACGATGGCGTCTTGGCAGCCCGTGAGCGCCTGGAGCAGCCCCCGCACGCCGTCGAGGCGCCCGCCGCGTTTGCCTGACGGCAGGTCCAGCTCGGCGTTGGAGTACCCCCCGGCGACTTCAGCGACGG
Organism: Pseudomonadota bacterium; assembly: GCA_041160755.1. Taxonomy (GTDB): domain Bacteria; phylum Myxococcota_A; class UBA796; order UBA796; family CAJQPC01; genus JADKFE01. Next base: position 3,473 of record JBEAVX010000447.1, on the reverse strand, counting down.
CGGCCTGGGCGGCGGCGCACAAGGGCGCGCGGCCCAGGTTCGTGTGCAGGACGATGCCCGTGGCGTTGATCACCCGGCGCAGGCGGGGCGTGGCCTGCCGCTGGGCCTCGGCGGCGATCTGCGCCATGACGTCGGGCACGACGAGGTTGGGATCCTCGACCAAGGCCCGGCGGAGCCTGGTGAGCACGGCGCGGGCGGCGCGCAGCGCGAGGCCCCGGGGCAGCCCGGCGAGGGCCGGGTCTCGCAGAGCTTGGTCTACGGAGGGGAGCTGACGAAAGCGCTCAGGGGACATACGCGGCTCCACGGGACGCCCGATAGACTGCGGGGATGCTCTCCCTGTTCTATCTGCTCGTGGCCCTGGCCGCGCTGTCCCTCGGCGTGCGCGCCACCCGCGAGCGCCGCGTTCACCCCGCCGCCCTGCGCTTCGCCGCGCTCGGCGCGCTCACGGCGCTCACCTACACCCTGTTCGCCCTGTACCTGTTCTCGGGCTGGCTGTGGTTCCGGGTGCTGTTCGTGGCCACGGGCATCCTCTTGCCCGTCGCCAACCTGAGCTTCATCGAGCACTTCTTCCCGCTCACCGACGCCGAGCGCGGCGAGGCCCGGCGCCGCGCCTGGAGCGTGAGCCTCGCCGCCGCCACGCTCTACATCGGCGCCTCAGCGGTGATGGCCACCTCAGGGCAGCAGTCTTTGCCCCAGGACTGGATCGCCGGGATCCTCGTCTTCGTGGCGTTTGGGGTCACGCTCAATCGCCTGCGCCAGCGCTACGTCTTGGCCACCCGCATCGAGCGGGCGCGCATCTTTTACCTGGGCCTGTTCTTGGGCGGCGCGGCGCTGTTCACCGCGATCGAGGGCGCCGCGCGGCTCCTGGACGGGTCGGACTTTGTGCCCCAGACCGGGTTCAACGCCGAGCGCCAGGGCTCCATCCCGCCCGTCGGCGCGCTGTTCGCCGGGCTCTACCTCTACTTCTTGCACCTCGTCCTGCAGCTCCGCCGCCTGCTCGACCTGCACGAGATCAGCGCCCGGGTGGTCACCACCGCCTTGACCACCCTCGCGTTCACCGTCGTCATCGGCGTCTCCGTGGGCCTCGCGCCGCCGTCGAGCCCCGACGGCACGGTGAGCCTGGCCACGTCGCTGCAGTGGTACTTCTTGATGTTTGTGGGCGGCCTCGTGTTCATCTGGATCGCCGAGCCCAGCCTGCCCCAGCTCAAGAACGCCGTGGCCCGCTGGGTGAACGTGCGCGGGTGGCAGCTCACCGTGGTGCTCGACGATCTCGGCGAGACCTTGCCCCAGCTCACCTCTGTGCGGGATCTCACCGAGACCTTCGTGGAGCGTCTGTACGCCTCGGGGCGTGTGCCCGGCGCGGCGTTCTACGTCTACAGCCACGACCGAGGCCGGTTTGAGCTCCTGGCCGCGCGCACCACCGACGCCGAGCCCACCCTGCTCAGCGCCGTCGCGCCCCAGCCCTTCGTCGAGGGCTTCGAGGCCGGCCGCCCGGCCTACGTCCGCGCCGAGCTGACCACCCTCGCCGCCCGCCGCGACGCCCCGCCCGCCTCCGCCGCCCAGCTCCGGGTGATGGACGAGATGCGCGCCGACCTCGTCCTGCCGATGTCCACGGGCAGCGCCGTGCTCGGCTGGCTGGCCCTCAAGGACGAGGACTGGTCGGACGGCTTCTCCCAAGAGGAGATCACCCAGCTCGGGCGTCTCATGTCCCGGGCCGCCACGGCCATCGAGAACTTTCGAGGCTTCGAGGCGAGCAAAGAGCAGGCCCGCCTGGCCGCCTTGGGCACCATGGCCGCGGGCCTGGCCCACGAGATCCGAAACCCCCTCGCGGGCATCAAAGGCGCGGCCCAGCTCCTGCGCGGCATGGGCCCCACCGCCGATCAGGCCGAGTTCCTGCAGGTCATCGTGGACGAGACCGACCGTCTCAACAAGGTCGTGACCGACTTCTTGGACTACGCCCGCCACTTCGAGCTGGGCCTCGCCCCGACCGACCTCAACCAGCTCGTGCGCCAGACGACGAGCCTCCTGCGCGCCCAAGGCCTGCCCGAGGGCATCGAGCTCATCGAGTCCTTGGAGGAGCCCCTGCCCGTCCTCGCCTTAGACGGCGACAAGCTGCGCCAGGTGGTCCTCAACCTCCTGCGCAACGCCGTGCAGGCGATGCCCGAGGGCGGCGCCCTGCGCGTCACCACGGCCCAGCGCGCCCCCGGCCCCAAAGCCGAGCGCGCGCTCGTGGAGCTCAGCGTTCAAGACTCCGGCGCGGGCCTCTCGGCGGAGACCCTCAAGAGCCTGTTCATCCCCTTCTTCACCACCAAACACGACGGCACCGGCCTGGGCCTCGCCATCTCCCAGCGCATCGTGCGGGCGCACCAGGGCGAGCTGCGGGTGGAGAGCCGCGAGGGCGAGGGCGCGCGGTTCGTGGTGTCGTTGCCGGTGGTGGAGCGCGCGGAGGAGGGGCAGTAGGGCGGCGCGCCCACCTCAGCGTGGCGCCTCTGCCCAGCGCACACGCGCCCAAACCTGATCGTACAACGGCAGGCCGACGACCTCGTCCACGAGCTCCTGCACGGTCCAGTCCCGGGAGGCCTCGATCACGACGTAGTGCCTGTTGGACTGGTCCTCGGGCGCCGCGTGGTTCAACCGCCAGGTGCTGCAGTCTGCGATCCCCGGCTGGAACCACCGCTCTAGGCCCCGGGTCGAGGTGCGTGGACTGCCCGCGCAGAGGATCAGGGTGGGGCCGTCCTCACTCCCCACAAACACCTCGGCCAAGGGGGTGTCCTGGGGCATCGCGACGGGGGTGTGGGCTTGGGAGACCAGCCCCTCCATGGTCGTGACGCCCTCCTTGCCCATGCACCGCCAGCGGTCCCCGTCCTGGGCGCAGACCGCGCGGAGCCCGTCCTCCAGGCCAAGGGGCACATCGGGCGGCCGCTGCGGCACAACATACGGGAGCTCCAAGGCGCCACGCCAGGCGTTCCACCGCAGCCCGCTCCACAGCGATTGGGTGATGGAGCTGCCCCACACGAGGAGCGCGGCCGCCACGGCGCCGAGCTGCCACAGACCCCGTCGTGCGTCCCGATGCGGCGGCGTCCAGACGGCGAAGATCGCGCAGAGGAGCCCGACGAGGAGCGCGCCTAAGAAGACCTCCAAGCGGCGCACCAGGGCGATCACCGCCTCGGCGTCGTGGGAGGCGCTGTAGTCCCGCACGACCGCCACGAGCACATCGACAACGGTGAAGGTCCTAACACCACACACCGGCATCCCGTCCTCCCGGATCACCTGCACGAGCGCGATGAGCGAGACAAAGACCCCCGCCTGGCACATCAGCACAAACGACAGCAGCGCCGAGACCAGCAGGCCGTGTCGTAGGCTCGCCGCGCCCTCGGGGCTCCCCTTGAGGCCAAGGCCGATCGCCGCGCAGAGCGCCGCCCACACGGTCACGAAGAGCGCCGCGAGGCTCATCATCGCTCGGCCCGCCAGGA
>JBEAVX010000377.1:0-4175 GCA_041160755.1 Pseudomonadota bacterium | reverse complement strand
GACGCCGACGTCTCCCCGGCGGCGATCGAGCTGCCCGGCGACGGCCTCGACCAGAACTGTGAGGGCAACGACGGCCCGACCGTTCAGCTCTCCGACACGAGCGGCGTCGTCGTGGCGCTGGAGGGTTACGCCACAGACTCCACCGTCGACCTGCTCGTCACCAACGGCGGCGAAGGCAGCCTCGCCTGGGAGGCCGAGGCCGATGAGACCTGGGTGACCCTGTCGGACACGAGCGGCGTTGGGGGAGACGCCTTGCTCATCGGCGCCGACGCCGAGGGCCTCTCGGCGGGCAGCTACACCGCGACGGTCACCATCTCCGAGGCCACCGCCGGTCTCGACACACAGACCGTGGCCTTGACCCTGCACGTCGCCGAGACCTTCGCGGGTGACGTCACGACGAGCATCGTGCGAGACGCCAACGGCGACATCGCCGAGATGACCGACCCCGTCGGCGTCCAGTTTAACCTCAGCCGCGACGGCGAGGGCCGCGTCACCGAGATGAGCGCGTCCACCGGGGAGACCGTCACGATTGAGTACGATGAGATCGGTCAGCCCACCACCTATGAGACGGACGAGGGCGCCCTTCAGCTCGCCTGGACCGTCGATGGCGGCGTCGACAAGATCACCTGGCCCGACGCCTCGGTCACCGACTACACCTGGGACAGCTCAGGCCGGGTGAGCAGCGTCACGCTCCCCAGCGGCGACACCTTGAGCTACGGCTACACCAGCTCCAAGTCACTGCAGCCTGACCGTGTGGTGTCCTCCGCCGCCGGGACGGTCACGATGACCTACGACAAAGACGGTCGCCTCAAGACGCGGAGCACACCCCGCTCAAAATCGACCTGGACGTATGACAGCGTCACCGGCAAGCCCGCGACCATCACCCACGCCGACGCCAAGAGCGCGACGACCCTCGCCCTGGCCTACACCTACAACAGCCGGGGCCTCATCAGCACGCGGTCCCTCACGGACAAGTCGGGCTCGACGACGCTCAGCTACACCTACGACGCCAACGGGCGCCTCAGCGCCGTCACCTCCAGCGACGGCGGGTCGGTCACCTACAGCTACGATGAGTCCGGCAACCGCGCGACGATGAGCCTCGACGGTGAGACGACGAGCTACCTCGTCGACAGCGACGATCGGCTGCTCCAGGCCGGGGACGAGGTGTTTGAGTACGACGAGGCCGGGCGTCTCACCCGGCGCCTGAGCCCCGAGGCCGACATCACCTACACCTGGGACGCCTTCGGGCGGCTCATCGAGGTGGATGATGGCGTAGACGTCGTGCAGTACACCTACGCCGGGAACGGCGCGCGGCTCACCCGCACCCACGACGGCGTGACCACCCGGTATTACCACGATCTCAGCCTGTTCATGCCCCGGCTGCACGAGGCCGAGATCGACGACGGCTCCAGCGTCTCCACGGCGAGCTTCGTCTGGGCGGGCGGCAGCCTCGCGTTTGTGCAGGTGGACAGCACCGGCTACGCGACGCTCGCCGACCACGCCGGGAGCGTGCTCGGGCTCACGGGCGTCGCCACCACCCAAGCGATGCGGTTTGACGCCTTCGGCGCGGTTGAAGAGACGCCGAGCCTCGACGACCCCTTCTTGTGGATGGGCTTCACCGGCGAAGAGACCGACCCTGTCACCGGCCTCGTCTACCTGCGAGATCGGTACTACGACCCGCGCCTGGGCCGGTTCATCTCCCCCGACAGCGCGACCCCCGACCCGCTCCAGCCCGAGAGCTGGAACAGCTACGTCTACTGTGAGAACGACCCGGTCAACTTCATCGACCCCACCGGCGACATCGACTGGGGCACCTTCGGCGGCGGGCTGATGACCCTCGCCGGCGGCGTGGCGGGCATGGTGGCCTTGGCCGCCATGGGCCCCGCCGTTGGCGTCGGCGCGGCGGTCCTCGGCGCCTACGTCGCGATCACCGCGGCCTCGGGCATCGGCTTTGGTGTCGCGCAGATCATCGCTGGGCTCGCGGCGCCGGACGGCACCAAGGTCGAGATGCCTGGCGGCATTCTGGAGACCGTCGGCGCGGCGATCAAGGGCAACATGACCGACCCCAACCAGCAGGCGGCGGTTGACGCGATCATCAAGGCCATCGACATGGCCCTGCCCGGCCCCGACAAGCTCGCGGGCCTGCCCGAGAAGATCATCAAGCAGCTTGAGGCTCTGGACAAGCTCTCCAAGATCAAAGACGCCAAAGACTTCTTGGAGAAGCACCAAGAGGTCATGGACCGTCTCAAGAAGGAGAACCCCGAGGCCTGGAAGATCCTCAACGAGCGCCGCGAGTACCCGCCGCGTATCCCCGCGGACGACGAGCGCGGCGGCGTGTACATCAACGCCACGGCCACGGTGCTCGCGGATCTTACACAGATCGACGGCGCCGCCGTAGACCCCGCGACGGGCCAGCTCGTGCTGCATGGCCGCGACGGCGGCGTCACCGTCGAGGGCATCGACGGCGACATGCTCTACACCGCCTTGCAGTGGCTCTATGACAGCGCCTACACCGGCGCCTTCGTCGCCCCCGGCGTCACCATCGAGAACGATCTGGTGCCCCCCGAGGAGCCCACGCCGCCCACGAGCGACGACGTCTACCACGGCGTCGGCTACTTCGGCGGCATCGAGTACACCGAGGCGGGCTTCGCGGCGTTTGAGGCCGACCGTATGCTCAAGAGCCTCAACCTCGGCGTCGACTCCAACGACACGTCCATCGAGTACGACTGGCTCAGCGACTACGTCACCGACTACGAGTCCTGCGTCTCGATCGAGGAGGACTTCTACGACGGCTCCTCCCCGGCGGGCTGGGTTCGGTTCTGGATCGAGCCCGACCAGATGATCCTCACCGAGGACGCGAGCCGAAACGCCCTTGAGTTCACCACGTCCACGATGCACATCCAGTACGAAGACCAGACCGACACGCTCCAGCGTTGGCCCGCGTATGACTACTGGACGACGATGCTGACCGACAACTACGACGGCATCGCCGAGCACGTCGAGTCCTGGGAAGACCTGCGCACGGCCTCGAAGTTTGTCGCCGTGGCCTATTGGCTCTACGAGAGCGAGCTGTACAAGACGCTGGACTGGGCGCAGATCAACAGCGTCGAGGAGGAGGTCTACGACACGCCCTGGTGGACGCTGGAGGGTGAGGTCACCTCGACCTTTGTGTACAATGGCACGCCGCAGACCCAGACCCACAAGGGCGGCGCGAGCCTCACCACCTTCGGCCACGGCTATTATTCCGACTCGACCGGGGACGTGAAGGCCGACTGGGACGCGGTCCTTGGCGACCGCCCCACCGACGAGGACAGCTCGTGGACGGTGGAGTACCCCGATGGTGACTCCGGCGTGGCCGTGGCCTTGCCGCTGTCTCGGGTGCCGATGCCCGGCGGCGCGCGGCAGAGCGTCGTCGATCTGCGCGGTCCGTCCGTGGGTGAGCTGCCCCTGGAGCTCCGCCGCACCTACTCGTCTGTCGCGGCCCAGGCCGGGCGTGACATGGGCCTCGGCGCGGGCTGGTCGTTCGTGCCCTACTCCGCGCAGCCATCCGAGATGCTCACCAAGCCCGGCACGTTTGATGTCCCGTTCGTGCTGGATGTCATGGACCACCTCACCGGCGCCGAGCTGCGGTTCGAGTACACCGGCTGGGACGGCGCCAACGCGATCTTCACCTTAGAGGGCCAACAAGACCGCATCCAGCTCGACAGCTCGGGGACCTACACCTGGAGCCAGCCCGGGCAGCGCACCGTCGAGTTTGACGCCGAGGGCCGGGTGTTGTCTGTGCTCGACCGCGCAGGAAACGCCCTGACCTACACCTGGACCGGCGACGAGCTCGACCTCATCGAGCACAGCGGCGGCCACAGCGTCACCCTCACCTGGGACAGCGCCGGTCGCCTCAAGGGCGCGAGCACCGACCAAGGCTGGACCGTGTCCTATGGCCTCGACAGCGACGACCGCCTGAGCCGGGTGACCGACCTCGGCGGGCAGATCTGGCGGATCAGCTACGACGACGCGGGCCTCTATGACAGCCTCGTCTCTCCTGACGGCGACGCGCTGTGGTCCGCGGAGTACGACAGCTACGGCCGCCTGCTCAGCGAGACGAGCTTCGGCCGCGAGACCGAGCTGGCCCCGTCGATGCTCGACGGCACGCTCTTGAGCCTGGATGAGACGGGCGT
>JBEAVX010000368.1:0-2762 GCA_041160755.1 Pseudomonadota bacterium | reverse complement strand
GTGCTTGAGCGCTCCGCGGTGTTGAGCGTCTGACGGTCGCTCGTGTGCGTAAGCCCTGCGGCGCTGCGCGTCGGTCGCCCGCTCGTGGGTTTGGGCCGCCCGGTGCTGTGTGTTCAACAATCGCCGGTAATCGAGCGCTCCCCAACGATGAGTGTCCGACGCTGAACGGTGAGCTCGGGCCACCCAGCCGTGTGTGTTCAACAATCGCTCGTGCGGGAGCACCCCGGAGCACTGCGTGTTCAACAATCCCTCGTGATCGTCCGTCGCCCAGCGGTGTGTGTTCAACAATCTCGTCGGTTTTGCTGACACTGAACGCCGTTAGGGCGCCAGGTGCCGTCGATTGTTGAACACGACCCCGCGCATCGGTCGCCCAACGGCCTGATCGTTGAACACAGGCCGCTGAGCGAGGCTCACCCAGCGGCGAATGTTGAACACCGCTGCCGTAGGAGAGCCGCGGGAGGCCCAATTGTTGAACACAGCCCCCGGCGAGCTGACGATGCCCACCAAATTCCTGAACACACCTCTACTGCGGCTGCCCCGTCGAGATCGTCAGGTCAATCCGCGCGTCCTCCACGATCATCGTCGGATCAGCCCCCTCCTCCGCCACTCTCCGCAGCGCCGGCAACATGTCGAACGCCGTCCGCACGGCGGCCCGGAACACCGACTGCAGATCCTGCGGGCTCACCCCGGCGGCGGCGACGGGCAGGGTCACCCGGAAGTAGAGCGTGCCGGTCTGGTGGTTGAGGCCGAAGCCGGGCAGGGCCAAGGCGTGGTTGAGCCGGGTGACGGCGGCCTCCATCGCGGCGACACGGTCGGCGGGCACGGTCACGGGCAGGGTGTGGATCACCTGGAGCACGCCGTCGCGGTCTTGCCAGCGCAGCAGCGCGACGCCCTCGTCGTGGTCGCGGCGGGTGGGGATGGTGATCACTTGTTCGTTGGGGTCGAGCTGGTGGGCGACCTGGTCGCGGCGGAGCAGCTCGATGAGCTGGCCGTAGCTGCGCACTCGTTGGGTCTCGGGGGTCATCGGCGCCTCAGTGGGGAGTAGGGGGGATGAATGTGGGGATGCGGCGGAGCGATTGGGCGGATAGATCGGCGACATGCCTACTCTCCTGCCTGCGCTCTCTGGACTTCTGCTCTCGTTGGTCGGCTGCGGAGGCCGTCAGAGCCTCGACGCGGCGCCGCTCACCGCCTGGCCCGAGGGCCCGGTGATTCTTTTGCGGGTGGACTCGGGCCTCATCGTCGTGAACCCGGACGAGGGCGGGCCCCGGCGCCTGAGCACCACCCCGGCGACCACGGCTGAAGACGCCCTCAACGCCGCCCCGACGCTGTTCTCGCCCCAGCTCTTGACCCCGACGGGCCTCGCCTGGAGCCTGCCCCTGCCCAAAGGCGCGGGCGGCGCGAGCCTCAGCCCCGACGGCAAGAGCGTCGCCTACACCGCCATCGACGACAAAGGCGGCGCCCGGGTGCGGCGTATGGGGGTCGACGGTCAGATCGATGAGCCCGTGAGTGACCAAGGCGGCGAGGTCACCTGGCTCGCGGACGGGCAGCTTGGCCTGCGTGACGGCGACGCCTTGGCGGGGCGGCACATCGTGCGCGTGGGCGCGGACGGCGCCGGGCTCACGGTCTTGGCCACGGGCGGCCAGCGCGCGCTCAAGAACCCGAGCTTCACCCCCGGCGGCGAGGCCGTGGTGTTCGTGGCGATGAGCGCGGGGGATCGCCCCGGCGAGAGCACGAGCGAGGTGGTCTGGGCCGATGGCAGCGCCGAGCGCGCGCTGTTGAGCCTGGGCTCGGGCTCGGACGCCTGGACGCCCAGAATCTCCCCAGACGGACGGAGCGTGCTCGTGATGGCCCGTCCGCCCAACCCGGGCGGCGACCGCGCGCCGACGAACCTCTACATCGGCCCCATCGGCCCCGACGCGGGGACGCTGCGCGCGCTCTTGCCCTTGGAGACCAAGACCCCGACGTTTTTGCCCAACAACAGCGCCTACAAGGGCGTGGTCGCCGCGGCGTGGTCGCCGGACAGCCAGCGCCTCGCCTTCGTGGCGGCCTTGGCCGGTGACTGCCGCAAAGGCGGCATGGGCGAGCTGGTGTGCAGCTATGACCTCTACGTCATCGACGCCGACGGCCAGAACCTGCGCCGCCTCACGAGCGTCGGCTTCCCCTCGCTCCCCGCCTTGCGCTGGGCGCGCTGAGCGGGGAGGGTGAGCCCGGCGGGCGCCCGTCACCAGGGCGTCGCCCAGTCCCAGGCGCTCTTGAGGCCGCCGCCGATGGCCGAGCCGACCTCGGCGGCCTTGTTTCCGGCCCACTGGGCCCCGGCGACGGCGGTGTTCCCGGCCCACTGCGCGCCCTGAACGGCCTTGTCCCCGGCCCACTGCGCGCCCTGAACGGCCTTGTTCCCGGCCCACTTCGCGCCCTCCCAGGTGGCCTCGGCGCTGCCCTCGACGAGGTTCATCGCGCCGCGCCCGACCTGGTAGGCGCCCGTGGCCGCGTCGCTCACGAGGGTGGAGGCGCCGTTGTACAAGGCCCCGGCGGTGTCGCCGACGGCGCCGAGGGCCGTCTGGCCGAGGCCCAAGGCCCCTTGGCCCAAGCCGCCGAGGGCCTGGCCCGTGCCTTGGAGGAGCCCGCCGCCCATGGTGCCGAGGCCCTGGAGCACGTTCCCGTTGGCGATCTGCCCGGCGCCGGTGCCGAGGCCCTGGCCCGCCGTGGTGGCGCCGCCGGAGAGGCCGTTCCAGGCGTCTTGGCCGCTCTGGACGATGCCGTTG
>JBEAVX010000316.1:0-3416 GCA_041160755.1 Pseudomonadota bacterium | reverse complement strand
GCATGAAGGGGCCCGCGCTGCGACGGCTGGCGGCGTGCAGCTTGCGGGCGATCAGGCTCTTGCCCGTGCCGGTCTCGCCGCTTAGCAAGATCGTCGCGTCCACCCGCGCCACCCGGGCGAGCTCACCGAGCACCGCGCCCAAGGCGCTGGAGCGCGTGACGACGCCGGGCAAGGACGGCGCCTCGCTCGGCGTCTGGGCGGCGCGGGCCACGCAGGCCGCGGCGAAGGGCAGCCACGCCGTCGCGGCCTGCAGAGCGGCCTCGTCGAACTGGTTGGCCAGCTCCGCGTTGTCTAAGTACACGAACCCGAAGGCCCCCTCAGCCTCCACCAGCGGCAGGCACAAGACGCTCCGCAGGCGCAGCGCCTGCACCGAGCCCAGGGTGTGCAGCTCCTCCAAGGCGTCGCCTGTGCGCACCGGCTCCTTGCCGAGCAGGGCCTGGCGGATGATGCCCGTAGACACCTGGGTCTCGGGCTGGTCCAGGTCTACGCGGGAGAGGCCACGCGCCGCCAAGAGGCGCCAGCCGTCTCCCTCCACGAGCCCCACGAAGCCACGCCGGGCGCCTAAGGTCTCCAACAAGGCGTCGAGCACACGCTCGGTGACCGGGGCCAGCTCTCGGGCCAGGGCGACCTCGACGGTGCGCGCGAGGAGCTGGCGGTGGCGATCCAGCTCGGCCTGGAGCGGGCCCCCGGCGGCGGGCGCGGCGTCCAGCTCGGCGCGGGCCCGAGACAAGGCGGCGCGGGCCTCATCGGACCTCCCGCGGCGCAGGAGGGACTCGGCTTCACGGAGCAAGACGCGCAGGGTGTCGGACATGCCGGGAGTGTACCCGAAGATGCGTCCGCGGATGACGCGCTTGCCCTCGGCGCGTCAGCGGAGGACGAGGCCCGGCGTCTTGGGGTGACGCGGCGCGCGAACGATCGCTGGTCTTGGGCACCCGGGGCGTGGCACGATGACTGCCACCGGTGATCCTCCCGAACAACAACGATCGGCGCGATGGACGCCCGACGACACCAAACGCCCGCCCTCCGAGTTGACAGAGTCAAGGTTCTTCCTCATCATCCACCCGCGACTCCCCACCCAGACAAAGGACACGAGCATGACCTCCGAGAACACCTTCGCGCTGTTGGTCGGTGTCTGTCATTACCCACAGTGGCAAGGCGCGGGCCTACGCGGCGCGGTGAACGACGCCCGGGCGTGGCGCGCGCTGTGCCTGGAGACCTTGGGCGTGCCCGCAGAGAACGTGCGTCTCCTCTGCTCGCCCTTTGAGGGCCCCGGAGAGGGTGAGGCGCCGGCCACCGAGGCCGAGCTTCGCGCCGGGGTGGCCTGGCTGGGGGACCAGCTGGCGGCGACGACGGCCGCGGGCGCGGCGCCGAGCGGGCTCATCGTCTTCTGCGGTCACGGCGCGGCCTTGCCTGACGCGGGCGCGGGGCCCTTGGGCACCGGCGTCGGTCTGTGTACGGCGGATCTGAGACGGACGGAGGCGGGTGAGGTCGCGGGCGTCGTGCCCGTCGCGGCGCTCCAGGCCGCCCTCGCCGAGCGCTGTCGCGCCGGTGGCGAAGACCCTCAGCGCTCGTGGCCGCGTGACGTGACCGTGGTGCTGGACTGTTGCTACAGCGCCGTGCCCGGGCTCACCCTCGCCGAGCCTTTGCAGAGCGCGCCCAAGCCCGATCAGGCGCAGAACCTCTGCCGCTACCTCTTGGCCTGCGACCCCTGGTCGGTGTCTTATGAGCTACAGAGCCTGGGTCTCTGGCACGGGGCCTTCTCCTACACTCTGCTCACGCTCTTGGAGCAGTGGACCACACGCGCTGAGGGCGGGACGGCGTGGTTTGACGTCTCGGCGCAGACCTTGATCCAGCGGAGCGCGGCGATGTTGGAGCAGCTCGGCCTTCAGCAGCAGCCCACTCTGGCGGGGGCGCCGCGTGTGGGCATGGTGCCCTTCTTGCGGCCCGGGCTGACGGTGGGGCCGAACCTCTGCGCGCCCTTCCCCAACCGGCGGCGGCCCAAGGCGCAGATCGACACGGGCTGGACGGGCTTTAGCGCGTTCTCGCTGTCGGTGACCGCGACTGTGGGCGGAGTGAACACGACGGTCGTGGTCGCGATCGTCGTGGTGCCGGGGAGCAGCTGCACCACGTTCACCCAGAACGGCGAGACGGTGTCCATGTCGCCTGGCCAGGAGCTCTGGTTCCCCATCCCGGGCGCGCTCAGCAAGGCTCCATCGAAGATCACGAGCGCGACCTTCAAAGCCTGCGTCATCAACGGGACATGGCCAGGCAGCAACAACCTGTTCAATAAAATGCTGATCAGCGCGGGATACACGTCCTTAGGCTCGAAGTCGTCTGTGCTCCCGCCCTGGGTCTGCCTCGCGGACTTCGGGCCGTTCCTGAACACCTCGGCGAGCTGTCCCACGGGGCAGGTCGGCAGCCATCTGCTCGTGAACTCGTCGTCCACGGCCGACCAGAGCGCCGCCACTGCGCTCCGGGTGGGGTTCACGACGCTGACCGTGAATGGGGCCACGACGTACACCCTGGCGTGGCTCGCCTGGGGGGCCGCCTACCAAGGCCCCGTGCGACTGTTCCACAACCTGAGCGCGGCAGGCAACTCCGTGAGCTTCGCGACGGGCACCGCACCTGACGGCAGCTACTATTGGGGCGCAGACCTCACCGTCCCTGCGCCGCCCACGATCAGCGCCGTGGCGACGAACACGGCGACGAGCGGCGGATTCTTGAGCGGGCAGACCTTCGCTTATCTCACCTCATGTGTAGACTCCGCCGGAAACGAGAGCTGCATCGGCGCTGGTGACTGGGTCGAGGCCGTGTCAGGCATGGGGAGCGTCACGCTGACGATCAGCGTGCCCTCGAGCACCTCCTCCTTTACCCCCCAAGCCGTTCGCCTCTATCGTGTCACAGGATTGAGCGACGTCGTCTCTTCAGTCGTGTGGCTCGGCGCGATCCCGATCCCTACAGACGCCACCTCGGTCACCTTCATCGACGACTGAGCGCCATCACGCCAGGCTGCGCACCAGACGAAAACCCAACACGGGCCAGGTCTGGTGCGGCAGCGTGACCATCCGGCTCGCGGCGCGGGCGCCGTTGGGGAGCGCGTGGTAAGCGCCGCCGCGGGTGACGCGGTAGCCCGGCGCCTCTGTTGGCGGCCAGTCCACCCGCACGATGGCCTCTGGGTCGTCGGGGCCGTCCAAGGTCCAGAGATCGGCGCACAGATCCCGGGCGTTGCCGACGGTGCCGCGCACACCGTAGGGGCTCTCGTCGTATGGGTAGGTGTGCACAGACACGAGGCGGGGGGCGTCGGGCCGACAGCCGATCAGCGCGGCCCAGGTGGGCTCGGCGTGCTCACCCCAGGCCAAGGCGCGGCCGTCTACACCGCGGGCGGCCTTCTCCCACTCTAGCTCCATCGGCAGGCG
>JBEAVX010000313.1:0-9584 GCA_041160755.1 Pseudomonadota bacterium | reverse complement strand
GTTCGCGCGAGCCTCGTCTTGGTCACCGGCCTGTGGACAAGCGTGGCCCAGCTCGCGCCCTTGGCCAAGGAGGGCAGGCCCGTGGCGATGCCTTGGAATGGCGCGTCCTCTTCGCCAGCGGCCGCGCGGGCCTTCAGAGCAGGCGCGTGCGCCGGGACGCCTCGACGGTCACTGACCTGTGCCCTCAACGAGCCCCCCGACGCGGCGACCCACGAGGGAGGCGCGCCGCCACGCCGCCGCCCCCAGGCCACCGCGCCACGATGGGCTGAAGAGAAGGGGCGAGCCGTGCGCAGGTGTGGGCTCAGTCGCGCTCGCGGGCGGTCGCTCTCCCGAATCGGGGCTTGGCGCCGCAGCTCGCCGCGATCTGGCGCGCTGGGGCGGGCGCCGCGTGGCGCCGCGACCTCCCGTCGCCGTGGGTCTGGGGTGTGCGCGTGAGCAAGGCCAGACGGCGGGCCTTGGGGCGCCGGGGGGTGTGTCAGGTTACACACCCCGTCCCCCGTGAGGTGACCGACGATGAGACGCTTCTTGCCGCTGACCGTTGAGGAGGCCCATGGCGACCTCGACGTCATCTTGGTGACCGGCGACGCCTATGTCGACCACCCCTCTTGGGGCGTGGCCGCCATCGGGCGCTGGTTGGAGGCCCACGGATTCAGCGTCGGCATCATCGCCCAGCCCGACTGGACGAACCCCGAGTCGTTCCGCGCCTTGGGGCGCCCCCGGCTGTTCTTCGGCGTCACGGCGGGGAACATGGACTCGATGGTGAACCGCTACACGGCCTCGCGGCGCCTGCGCACCGATGACGCCTACGCCCCCGGCGGCGAGGTGGGCCGTCGCCCCGACCGCGCCACCATCGCCTACACCTCCCGCTGCAAGCAGGCGTTCCCCGGCGTGCCGGTCATCGCCGGAGGCATCGAGGCCAGCCTGCGCCGCTTGGTGCACTACGACTTCTGGCAAGAGAAGATGCGGGGGTCGATCCTCCTCGACGCCAAGGCCGATCTGCTCGTGTACGGCATGGGTGAGCTGCAGGTCGTCGAGATCGCCAAGCGCCTCGCCGGGGGCAAGACCATCGCCGAGTGCCGCGACATCCCCGGCGTCGCCTACGCCTTGGGCATGAAAGAGACCCGCCCCGAGGCCAGCGAGACGGTGATCGAGCTGCCGTCGCTGGAGGAGTGCCTCGCCGACCCGCTGGCGTTCAACCGCGTCACGATGTTGATGTACCGCGAGTCCAACCCGAGCTGCGGGCGCACTCTGATGCAGCGCCACGGCGCGCGCTGGGTCGTGCAGAACCCGGCGATGCGCAGCCTCACCACTGAAGAGATGGACCGCCTGCATGAGCTGCCCTACGCGGGCCTCGCGCACCCCTGTTACCGCCAGCCCATCCCGGCTTTAGAGAGCATCAAGGGCTCGATCACCGTCAACCGGGGCTGCTCTGGCGGCTGCTCGTTCTGCGCGCTCACGATCCACCAAGGCAAAGACGTCGTGAGCCGCTCGACGGACAGCGTGCTCCGCGAGCTCAAGCAGATGACCGAGCGCCCCGACTTCAACGGCATCGTGAGCGACCTCGGCGGCCCGACAGCGAACATGTTCCACATGCGCTGCATGTCTGAAGAGGCCAACAAGGTCTGCCGCCGGGTGAGCTGCCTGCACCCCGTGCGCTGCAAACACTACGGCACCGACCACAAGCCCTACCTGAGCCTCTTGCGCCAGGCCCGGGCGATGCCCGGCGTGAAGCGGGTGTTCGTCAACAGCGGCATCCGGTACGACCTCGCGTCTCTGGACGACGAGTTCGTCGAGGAGCTCGCGAAGTACCACGTCCAGGGCCAGCTCTCCGTGGCCCCTGAGCACGCGGCCACGGCGGCGCTCAACAAGATGCGTAAGCCGGAGATCAAGTACTTCACGGCGTTTATGGAGCGGTTCCGCAAAGCGAACGCTGAGGCGGGCAAGCCGCAGTTCTTGGTGCCGTACTTCCAGTGCGCCCACCCCGGCGTCGGCCCGGAGGAGTGCATCGAGCTCGCGCTCTACATGAAGCGCGAGAAGCTGCGCCCGAGGCAGGTGCAGATGTTCATGCCCACCCCGGCCACCTTGGCCACGGCGATGTACGTCTCTGGCGTGGACCCCTACACCAAGGAGCCCGTCTACGTCGCCCGGGGAAACCGCGAGCGCAACCGCCAGCGCGCCTTGCTCTTCTACTGGAAGAAGGAGGAGGCGCCCCATGTGCGCGAGGCCTTGATCGCCTGGGGTCGGGCGGACCTCATCGGCGACGGCCCCAACCACCTCGTGCCCCCGGGCCCGGCCTGGCCGTCTTGGCAAGACAAGGCCCGCCGCGACGCGAACACCCGCTACGACACCCACATGGGCATGAAGATCGAGCGCGCCAGCCGTGAAGAGGAGCAAGAGGAGCGCTGGGAGGCCGTGGCGACCTTGGGCTGCGGCGCCTGAGGTGCCACCGCCTGCGCTCAGCGGGCGCGGGTCGCCATGACCTGCACGGCGAGGCTCAAGATCGCGAGGATCGCCGCGAGGACAAACAAGGCGGAGCTGCCATAGGGCCCGATCACCGCCCCGGCCGAGGCGCCCAAAGCCGCGCCGAAGCCGCCCACAGCGGCGCCGAGGAGCCCCTGGGCGCTGTTGGTGAGCTGCGCCGGGGCGCGGCGGCTCACCAGGGCCACGGCGCTCACCCAGAACGCCCCGAAGGTGAAGCCGTGGCTCGCCTGGAGGCCGATCACCAGCCACGGTGCGGTCGCCCAGGCCGTCAGAAGCCAGCGCGGGATCGCGAGCAGGGCCGAGGCCACAAACAGCCGCTCGGCGCCAAAGCGCGTCAGGATCGCCTGAGACTGGCCCAAGACGACCACCTCGACGGCGACGCCCAAGGCCACGGCCACCCCCGCCAAGGCCGGGCGCATCCCCAGATCCTCGACGTGCAGGGTGAACCAGGTGTCGTAGATCGAGTGCGGGGCGTAGTGCAGCGCGGCGCCCAACAAGAGCCAACGCATCGCCGGGTCACCCAACATCGCCTTGAACGCGGGCCACAACGGCGCCCGAGGCGGCGGCTCGGCCGTGGGCGCGAGCAGCGTCATCGCGCAGAAGGCTGTAGAGAGCAGCACCCCGAGCTTGAGCGGCGAGAGCCCGAACCAGTCCTCCAACAGCGCCGCCACGCCCACGGCGGCCAAGAACCCGACGCTCCCCCAGCGCCGCACCTTGCCATACGCGCCGCTGTCACCGTCCAGCGCGCGCAGCGTGAGGCCGTCGAGCACCGGCCCGATGCCCGCGCGCCCGGCCATCATCAACAGCAGCCCCACGACGGCGAAGGAGGTCGGCAGGGCGAGCAGCGCGATCAGCCCCACGAGGGAGGTCACCGCGGCGAGGCGCAACACCCGGGCCTCGTCGCGCCAGTGGTCGGCCAGGGTGCCCCACGTCGGCCCAATCAGCACCCGCGTGAGCGGCATGATCACCATCAAAGCGGTGAGCGTGAGGCCGTCTACACCCCAGGCCCGCAGCTCCTTCGCCATGTACGGGAAGATCGCCCCGAGCGGCGCGAGGCCCAGGGCCATGAGCCAGCTCAGGCGGGTGTGGGGGGTGGTCACGGCGGCCTCGTATCGTGTTCCTCCCAAACGGTCTTGGAGCTTGGCGGCGCGTCAAGATAGAATCAAGCGTGGTCTAAACGCGCACCCCTCTCGTCGGCCCGTCCAGGAGCCACCGTGATGTCCCCCAACCGAGCCCCATGATGGCGGAGCGGATCTTCGTGACCGGCGGCTCAGGCTTCTTAGGCCGCGAGCTGATCGAACGACTCAAGGCTGAAGGCGCTGAGGTCCGCGCCTTGGCCCGCAGCGTGAAGGCCGAGCGCGCCGTGCGCTCCGCCGGGGCGAAGGTGGTGCGTGGGGACCTCTCCGATCGTGACGCGATGGCTGAAGGCATGCGCGGCTGCGACGCCGTCGTCCACGCCGCCGCCTTGGCGGACGACTGGGGCGACCCAGCCCAGTTCAACGCGGTCAACGTCGAGGGCACCAAGACGGTGATCCAAGCCGCCCGAGACGCCGGGGTGCCGCGACTCACCCATGTGAGCACCGAGGCCGTGCTGCTCGACGGCAACCCGCTCCACCTCGTCGCTGAGGACGCCCCCCTGCCCGAGCGCGCCATCGGGCTCTACCCCGAGAGCAAACGCCAGGCCGAGGTGCTCGCGCTCGCCGCCTCGTCGCCCGAGCTCGCGGTGATGGTCGTGCGGCCGCGCCTCATCTGGGGCCACGGCGACACCACGCTGATGCCGGTCTTGCGGGTGATGGTCGCCGAGGGGCGCTTTCGTTGGGTCGGCGGCGGGCACCACCTCACCTCGACCTGCCATGTGCGCAACTGCTGCGAGGGCCTGCTCCTCGCCACCCGCGTCGGCAAAGGCGGCGAGATCTACCACCTCACCGACGGCGACCCGCTGGAGTTCCGCACCTTCTTGACCCAGCTCTTGGGCACCCAAGGAGTCGTGCCCGGCAAAGGCGGCGTGCCCTTGGGCCTCGCCCGGGCGGCGGCCTGGACGGCGGAGACGCTCTGGGGCCTGCTCCCGTTGAGCGGCGCGCCGCCGATCACCCGCACGGCGGTCTTGCTCTCGGGGCAAGAGATGACGCTCTCCGACACCAAGGCCCGCCGAGAGCTGGGCTACCAGGGCCTCGTGAGCTTGGCAGAAGGGTTGGAGGAGCTCGCGCGCTCCACCTACCCGCCGCCTTAGGCGCCCGGTCAGCTCGCCGAGTCGTCGTCGCCCGGGTCCACCCAGCCCGGCGGCGGCCCCTCCAGGTTGTCGAGCTGCCAGGGGTTCGCGAAGATGCTGCGCACCACCCGGGCGAGCACCGCGCCCTGCGCCCCGTCCATGAAGCGGTGATCGATGGTGGCGCAGAGGCTCATCAGCTTACGCACGGCGAGCTGGCCGCCGATGACCGTCGGCTGGGGCCGCACCGCGCCCATCAACAAGAACACCGGGGCCCGGGCGAAGGGGGTCGGCGGCGCCCAGCCCTCGTCGAGGCCGAACACGCCGACGTTCGTGATCACGCAGGCGCCGAAGGGGTAGCGCTCTAGGCCGAGCGCCGCCATGTTGACGCCGAGCGCCCCGGTCAGCCAGCCCGTGAGCCACACCAAGGGCCGGATGATCCAGGTGGGCAGGATCGCCAAGGGGCCTTGGCTCTTCTTGAACGCCTCGTCTTTTCCGGCGCGCAGGCGCTCGGCCAGGGTGCGCAGCTCCTTCGCGATCTCGGCGACGCCCTTCTGGTGAATCTGCTCGACCTTCGCTTTGGCGAGGTTCTCCCCACCTTCGAGCACGACCAAGAACGAGACGTCCACCGTCTCATGGGGGATGTAGCGGCCAAAGAGCAGGCGCCCGTTGAGCCCCGGCGCTTGGGAGAGCGCGCGGCCCGCGGCGAGGCCGACGAGGTGGGTGAGGGTGACCTTCTCGCCCGTCGTCTCCCGCTTCCAGCGCAGGTACGCGAGGGCTTGGGTGACATCGACGGTGAGCTTGCCGTAGATGTTGCCCTCCTGGGGGGCGCTCCAGGTGGCGATGGCGAGCTTTCGCCGGACGGTCATGCGCTGCACGGGCACCTCACGCGGTGGGAGCACTCCCACAACAAGGCGCGATCTTACTCCAGAACCACCGTGGCCGACGCGCAGGTCGTGTCGCAGATCGTCTCCGGCGCGGACCAGTCGGGGCTCAGCGTCACCGCCGCGCCGTCGTCGATGGAGACGCTCAGCGCGCCGTCATCAAACTCCGCGCCGGTCAAGGAGAAGATCGCCGCGCCCGGGTCACACTCCAAGGTGTAGCCCTCACCGATGAGGAGCTCCTCGGGGCACAAGGCCGACAGAGTGCCAAGCTCGGCGCTGGAGACCTGGAGCTTGAAGGTGTCGCGGCCATCGGAGAAGGTGAAGGCCAGCTCCGAGACGCAGGTGGCGCGGCAGGCGCCGGAGTCGGCGGGCTCTTTGTCACCGCAGGCGGCGATGAAGGCCAGCGCGACGAAGGGCAGCGCGGCGCGGGAGCGCGCGGAGAGAAGAGGCCGATCGTCGGGGCTCATCATCATCCGCGCCTCCCGTGGCGTGCAGCGGGGCGGATCAGCGGACGAGACGACCGCCGGAGCTGCGCTTGCGGAGCACGCGGGTGCGGCGGAGCGCCCGCTTCTTGCACTTGGCCTTGATCTTGGACTTGTGCTTGATGCTGCGCTTACGGTTGGCGATGTGCGACATGGGAGACTCCTTGGCTGAGGACGACGCGCCCTCAATGAGCGGGACGGCACAGCTTAAGTCATCGGCGCTTAGGGCTCAAGGCGCCATGATGAGCTTTGGCGCGCTTCCGTTGAGGCGAGGGGCCGCCCGGCTGGGATAGAGTGGCCTCGATCGCCCCGCCCTGGACCTCATGCGCCCCTCTCGCTCCGCCCCCGCTGTGCCCGTGATCACCTTGCAGTCCGGGCTCCCGGGGCCGCGTGTGCTGATCACCGCCGGGGTTCATGGCGACGAGTGTGTCGGCGTCGGGGTGATCTTCGCGCTGTTGGAGGTGCTCAAGACGGAGCTGCGCGCGGGCCTGGTGTTCTTGGCGCCGAGCCTCAACCCCGAGGGGCTACGTCGGGGCACACGCGCCTTGCCCGGAGACGAGCGTGACCTCAACCGCCTGTTCCCGGGGGACACGCGCGGCGGCCTGGCCGATCGCCACGCGGCGGCGGTGTGGGAGGAGCTGCGCGAGCGCCGCCCTGACGCCCTGATCGACCTGCACACCGACTCCTGCGCGTCGATCCCCTACGCCTTGGTGGATCGTTGTGTGCGCCCTCGGGCGGACGCCCACGCCGTCGAGGAGCGCGCTTGGGCCTTGGCCGAGGCCACGGGCTTCACGGCGCTCGCCGAGTACCCCGCTGAGCTCTACCGCCGCTACCAGCTCGACCGCTCGTTGACCGGGGCGATGATGAACGTCTTGGGCTTGCCGACGGTGACCGTGGAGGGTGGGCCCCGGCGGCTGCTCGACCCGGTGGCCGTGGAGCAGGCCACCGTCGCCACCTTGGGCGCGCTCTCGGCCTTGGGGCTGTGCCGACGCCCGGCGCCGCGCCATGAGAGCCACCTCGGCCCAGGCCGCTGGCGCCGAGACGCCGGGCCACGCTGCGCGGCGGCGGGGGTGCTGCGTCCCCTCGTGCCGCCGGGCGGTCGTTTCGCCGCCGGGGACGCCTTGGCCGAGATCCGTGGGCTTGAGGGCCAACGCATCGAGCGCCTGCGCGCGGACGAGGCCGGGGTGGTGATCGCGCTCCCGGAGCGGGCGTGGGTAGAGGAGGGCGCCGTCGTGGCCACGGTGGCGATCCCGACGCGCTGACACATCACTCCGGCGGGCGGGGTGACCGCCGCCGCGCGGCGCGATAAGCCAGCACGAACCCTTCGAGGACACCATGCGGGTTCTCCTGACTGGGGGCACAGGCCAGATCGGCGCGGCCATCGCGCGGGCCTTGCTCGACGCGGGCCACGACGTGACGGCGCTCTCCCGTGACCTGGATCGCCCAGGCCTCCTCGCGGGGCTCCCGCTTCGTTGGTCCTTGGGCGACATCACCCAGCCCGAGACGCTGGGCTTGGCGTCGCGCGGCGTCGAGGCCGTCGTGCACACCGCGGGGCTCGTCTCTTACGCGGCGAAGGACGCGGCGCGCCTGCGGGCGGTGAACGTCGAGGGCACCCGAAACGTGCTCGACGCGGCGGCGGCGGCGGGGGCGCGCCGTGTGGTGCTCACCTCGTCCATCGCGGCCTTGGGTGAGGTGAAGGCCGGGGAGATCGGCGATGAGGACACGGTCTGGAGCTGGGGTGGCCTGGGCCTGCACTACTTAGAGAGCAAGTTTGAGGCGGAGCAGCTCGCGTTGGCCGACACCCGGCTAGAGGTCGTCGCGCTGAACCCGGGGATCGTCTTTGGCGCGGATGACCTCAACGGGAACACGAGCACCTTGTTCTCTCAGGTGCAGGCGGGCGGCCCGCCCCTGGTGCCCTGCGGGGCGACGACGGTGTGCGCCTTGCCAGACGTCGCCGCCGCCCATGTGCGCGCGCTCACCTTGGGCCGCCCGGGACACCGGTATGTGCTCGGCGGCGCGACCCCGACCTTCTTGGAGCTCTACGCCGCCATCGCCGCCGGCGTGGGTGTGCCGGCCCCAAGTCGGGTCGTCAGCGAGGGCGTGCTCCACGCCTTCTCGTTTGTGGAGGGCGGGCTGGCGTATCTCGCCCACCGCAAGCCCCGGATCACCCCGGCCTTGGCGCGGATGAGCTGCCGCAACCGTCGTTACCGCTGTGACAAGGCGATGAGCGAGCTGGGCTACACCCCACGGCGTCTAGAGGACTGCCTCGCCGAGACCCTCACCTGGATGAGAGCGCGGGGACTGCTCAAGGTCTGATCGGCGTCTGATCCGCGGTCACACTCAGGACGGACACGACCATAAGACATGGTTAATGCCGGGTTCACAGAAAACCTGCTACATTGGCGGGCCGGCATGATGCCGATTGACGCGACGTGGCGCGGACCAGGAAGGCTCCCGTGGAGAGAGGTCGATTGACGACATGGAGCGACCAGCGCTCCGGGGCGGTGGAGACCTCTCCTCTGCGCGCGATCCTGGCTGCGTCCCGCAAGGAGCACAACATGAGGTTGCACGAGAAGGGGCCGGAGCTGGGTCAGCTACGCCCGTTGATCTTGGGTGATGATCGTGGGCGTGTTGAGGCGATGGTGCAGCTCTTGACGCGGGCTGGCTTGCACGTCCGTCACGCGGGCTCCGCGGACGAGGCCCTGCGCGCTTGGGAGACGCAGTCGTGCGATCTCTTGCTGATCGACGGATCTTTGCGTGGGGAGCTCTCCGTGCTCCTGCCCGCGCGGCGCCTCGGCGCGCGGCCCGCCGCCCGCGTCATCCTGCTCGACCCCCACGCGGGCGCCGACCTGAGCGCCTGGCTCGGCGAGCTGCGCGCCTGCTCGTTGTCGCCCGCCGTGGTGAAGCTCGGCAGCCCCTACCGGGTGTTGGAGGAGGTGCTGCCGCTCCTCGACTGGCATGTGCCCGACGCCGACGGCGCCGCCCCGCTGGACGACCCAGAGACCTCCGGCGACCCCGACCCCGACGCCGTGAGCTTCGTCGTGGGCCTCTGGGCGCGGCGTCACAGCGGCGTGGTCCAGGTCTCCAGCCAGGGTCTGCTGGCGACGATCTACGAGGGTGACCCCATCGACCCCGAGTCGCGCCGGGCGCTGATCTTGGCGATGTGGGAGGGCGGCGTCACCTTCGCCGCCGGATTCACGCCGTATGGCAGCGCCCGCATCCCCATCGCGCCGATCCTCTGGGACACCATCCTGCGTCTGCAGCGCCCGGAGCTGGTGCTGCGTCGCCTCGACCATGTGCTCGTCGAGCGCGGGGCGGCGGCGCGGGCCTTGGAGCTCCCGGTCTCCGACAGCCTGCGTCGTCTCTTGGAGATGCCTCGGGCGCACACGCCGCTGCGGGAGGCCTGCGATCGTGCGGGCATCTCCCCCCGTGAGCTGGCCGGGCCCCTCTCGGCGCTGATCACCACGGGCTTCTTCATGCTGCGCCCCGCCCCGGCGGCGTCCTCGGAGTCGCCCGCCCCGGCCCCGGTGG
>JBEAVX010000303.1:0-4334 GCA_041160755.1 Pseudomonadota bacterium | reverse complement strand
GACCTTGGTCAGCAGATCGAGCCGTTCTTCGGAGTACGCGAGGTTGATCACCATGAGATCGAGGTCGAGGAGCTTGAGCAGGCTGGTGAAGCCCGCCGTGGCCTCGGCCCGGTCGGCGACGTTCTGGTGGATGA
The DNA here is from genome assembly GCA_041160755.1 of Pseudomonadota bacterium. Lineage (GTDB taxonomy): Bacteria > Myxococcota_A > UBA796 > UBA796 > CAJQPC01 > JADKFE01. The sequence goes on along the minus strand of JBEAVX010000303.1, from coordinate 4,200 downwards.
TGCGCTCCGCGGCGTTGCGGATGTGCGTCATCGTGGCCTCGACGTAGTACGGCGAGAGCCCGACCTTCACATGCACCATGCCGATGCGCATCCGGCCGTTGAAGTACGCCTCGCCGTAGTCCCCGGAGAACAGCTCCGCCATCCATCGGCCGTGGGTGGCCTTGAGCGCGTCAACGCGGCCCTCGATGAGCTTCGCCGTCTCGGGGTTCTTGCCGAGCACGACGTAGAAGTCATCGGTGATGCTCGCGCCGTTGGCGGCGAAGATCGGGCCGAGGGCCTTGAGCCTCGCGGCGTCGTGCTCGCCAAAGTCGAGGAATCCCTTCAGCTCGTCATAGATCTCGGCGGGGGTGGACATCGTGCGCTCCTGAGGGGAGGAGGTGCCTCAGTGCACCTCCTCGCCAAGCGCGACGTTACCACGGCGCCGTAATCATCAATAATGAACTTAGTCTAAATTTTTCGTGGCCTGACGAGGATCAAGTCCCCGGCGTGAACACATAGACGAACTGGGCGGTGACCGCGCTCCCGCCCTCTAGCGCGGGAGAGAAGCGGTAGGTCCAGGCGGCCTTCATCACCGCCGGCAGCAGCTCGGCGGAGCAGTCCTCGGGGCGGATATCGGTGGGGGAACCTGTGGGATCGATGACGAAGCGCACCTTACAGCTCGCGTCCGCGGAGACCCCGGCGGGCCAGACGACAGGATCGCCGCTGAGCTGGGCGACCTCCGACCAATGAAGCTCCAGGGGCACCGACGGGTCGCGGGGGGCGTCGAGCCCGCCGCCGGGCAAGCCGGGCACATTGCCGCGGCCTTCGGTGCCGATGAACACGCCGAGCCCGCCCTCTACGCCCTCCATGCCCTCCATGCCCTCGCTGGTCCCCTCGGGCTCGTCGCGCCGGGCGCCGCCGGGGCGATCGAACAGGCCGGGCTTGGGCTCCTCACCCTCTTCAGCGCCCTCCATGAGCGAGCGCAGCAAGGCGTCGATGTCGGGATCTTCAGCGATGTCGGGGATCTCCAGCTCGCGGTCCTCGTAGAACCGCACCGAGAGCCGGGCGCCCCCGGCCATGTACTGCCGATCGACGCCGTCGCGGCCCTCGGCGTCCCGGGGATCCCACTGGGTGACGTGGTTCGCCCACGCGCCGAGCACCCAGGCCTGCTTCTCCAAGAGCAGGGTGAGGCCGACCTCGGCGTTGACGTCCAGCTCATGCCGGGTGGCGTTCTGGCCCGCGCGGAAGCGGTTCGTGCTCACCGTGCCCGCGTCTACCCGGGCCTGCAGACCGATCGGCCCCGCCACCTTGAGCACCACGTCGCCGCCGAGGCCCGCGCCGGCCGCGACGTAGTACTTGACCCGATCATCGGCGTCCATGTCGTTGTTGGAGAGGCCGAGCAGAGTGACCTGCATCGGCGTGAAGAAGCGCCACTGCGCCCGGCCGTTGTCGCCGTAACGCCAGACCTCGTCCCAGCGCCCCAACAACAGGCCGACGTCGAGCTGGTCGCCCAAGGTGGGCCGGGAGCGCACGTTGATCAGCGGGCTCTCAAAGACGAAGGAGTCGAGCTGCAGGGTGCCCGTGGCGTCCCGGGTCATCCGCAGGTGGCCGTTGTTGCCTGTGGCCGAGCCGTCGTCGTTGAGCATGTCTTCAGTGTCGTAGACACGCCGGTAGAGCAGCTCGACGCCTTGGGGCATGAGCAGCGTGTCGAAGCTCTCGATGGGGTCCACGAGCGGCCCGGCGGTGTAGCCGTAGGCGCTGAGCCCCACTTCGCGGTGATCCCCGGTGGGGAAGAGGGTCGTCATCAGGCCAAGGGTCAGCGGGTCCACTTACGCTCCGGTGTCGCCGCGGGGGCTGTCTTCGCCGCGGAGAAGGTCGAGGGTCAGGAAGAGGTCGCGCACATCGCCGCAGTCCTCGGCGCGGAAACGGCCAGAGACCTGGGCGTCTTCAAGGTCGAAGGTGCCGATCAAGGCGCCCTCGGCGGATCGGGTGATGGTCACGGCGCCGGGGCCGGTCACCGGGTCGAGGCGGCGCAGCTCGGTGGGGGTGTAGGTGATCACGAGGCCGTCGGCGTCTGCCACCTCGGACTCAATGACCTCGTACAGGATCGCCCCGGCGTTGCGCGGGGACGTCGCCGTGTTCAGCGGGTGCCCCGCCGCGTCCGAGAGCAGGTACAGGCCGTCCCACTCGGGCGCCGCCGCCGTGAAGCGGTAGAGGTTTAGCGAGACGATGAGCGCCCCTTCCCGGGTGAAGGCCGCTTGTAGGGCGAGATCGGCGCGGGTCTGCTCGTTGGGGTCGTCGGACTCGGTGAACATCTCGCAGGAGAGCGCGCTGTTGGAGAGCACGATCACCGCGCGCTCGCCGTCGCCCTCGACGTCGTGCACAAAGAGCGCCGTCTCTAAGGCGTCGCGGCCATCGATCCGATCGACGCGGCCCGCGCCGCAGGCGGCGAGGAGCGGCAGGAGCAGCGCGGCGAGGCGCATCAGAAGCTCCCGGCGGCGCGCAGTCGGTCGCCGGACGGGGTCTGGAGCCCGAGGCTGCGGCAGACCTCAGCGTGCAGGCGGTCGGACGCGACCTGATCACCAGAGTTCAGCGGGCGCAGGTAGATCGCGTCGCGGTCTTGGCCGGGCCAGTCAAAACACACGTCGAAGGGGCGACCGAGCTCCCGAAGCAGGCCCGCCCAGTGGTCAAAGAAGGGCTTGGCCTCGTGCGCGTTGTCGGGCTGCACGACGAAGGCGAGGTGGGCGTAGGGGCGCTCGGCGCCGAGCTCTGACCGGGCGCGTAAGAAGCGCTCGACGTTCTTGAACACCAGCTCCCGCTTGTCGGCGCCTTTGACCACCCGGTAGGTCGGCGCGGAGAAGGCGTCGATGCTGAAGTGGATGAAGCGGAAGCAGCGCGGCGGGGTGGAGGGCGCGTTCGCCAGGCGCACGAGGAGCCGCGCGCGGTCCTCGGAGAAGACGATGGCGTTGGTGTGCAGCTTAAACTCGCTGAACAGCCGCCCGCCGACGTTCACGGCGAAGGCGTACTCGACGAGCTGGTCGAAGCGCGGGTGAATCGTCGGCTCGCCGAGCCAGTGGGGGCAGAGGTGGACCTCGTCGTCCATGCCGTCCAAGCCCGCGAGCATCTTGCGCCAGGTCTCCCAGGCCATGAAGCGGTGGGGGGCGCCGTGGGCCTCGTCCCGAAGCGACTGCGAGCACATCTTGCAGCGGATGTTGCAGTGGTCGGTGAGCTCAAGGTTGATGTTGACCGCCATCTACGTCACCGCCTCGGCCCCGGCCTGGAGGGCCGGAGGTGCCTGGACATCGGCGGCGGGCGCGCGGTTCATCTCGCTACCTTACCACGCGCGAAGGGGGGCTCAGAGGGTCTTGAGGTACTCCAAGACGGCCGCGCGCTCATCCGCGCTCAAGGCGTCGCCGTAGGTGTGGCCGCCGTTGCCGAAGCCGCGCTGGCGGGTGTCGTAGGTCTCGACGCGGGTGGCCTCGGTCTCCTCTTGCCAGGGCAAGCCGACCCGGGTGAAGTCCCAGCGGGCCGAGGAGAGGCTGCGGGACCACAAGGCCGGGCGCTCGGCGCTGTCCAAGAGCGCCACCAGATCGGGCACCGAGCCGTTGTGCAGGTAGGGCGCCGTGGCCCAGACGCCGTCCAAGGGCGGCGCGACGTAGCCCAAGGCCGCGTCAAACTCCGCCGCCCAGGCCCCTTGGCCGTACCAGCTCGCCTCCAGCCAATCGTTGAACGGCGCGTAGGCGAGCTCCTCGGCGTAGACCGGATCCGTGCCGACCTCGGCCACGTCGAGGCGTTGGCCGGGGTAGGTCTCCGCCGCCGGATCGGCGCTGTAGGTGCCGTGACAGGCGGCGCAGGTGGCCTCAAAGACGCGCTGCCCGTCGGCGGCGAGGTCCACGTCGATGGCCTCGGGGTAGGCCGGGGGCTCGACGCTCAACAGGTAGGCCAAGACGTCGTTGAAGTCTTGGTCGATGGCCTCGGCGTGCTCGGCGTTGATGATCGCCACCACCCCCGTCTGCTCGATGAGCCGGGCGTAGTCGCCGCGCCCCATGCCGTTGTAGTACAGGCTGAGCTTCTTCTTGACGTGCCACCACGGCGGGGTGTCCGAAGCGGGCACGGTCTCAGGCACCTCGTAGATCGGCGCGTCGAGCCACTCCAAGGTGGCGGGATCACGCCAGGTGACCACGGAGCGCTCGATCGAGAACGCGGGGCTCACCCCGGCGA
>JBEAVX010000255.1:0-5366 GCA_041160755.1 Pseudomonadota bacterium | reverse complement strand
CCGCTGTCGGTGGCGGCGTCGCTGGCGTCTTTGCAGGCCAGGGCGAACACGAGGGGGAGCAGGGTCAGGAGCGTCTTGCAGGTCATCCAGTCCTCCGGGCCAGAAGAATACCCAGAGGTGTTGAGGGTCTGCGAGCCTATGACACGATTCTGACTAGCGACCGAGGCCCTGGGCGACGGCGCGCACCTCGACAGCCAAGGCGTCTAAGGCCGCTGGACCCTCGGCTTTGGCCAAGGCGGCGGCGTGAAGCGCCCGCCAGCGGCGGTCGAGGCCCAGGGCGGAGAGCGCCGCGCTGACCACGGCGGGGCGACCGGCGTGCAGCTCGTCCCGCAGGCAGGTGAACAGGGCGGGGCGCGGATCGGCGCCATCGGCGCTGAGCAGGGCGAGGGCCTCACCACAACGCGCCGGGTCACGCAGCAAGAGGGTGGCCAAGGGGCGGCGGGTGAAGTCGCGCAGCGGCCGCAGCAGACGGCTCGCCAGAGAGCCGTCCTCCAAGGCGTCGAAGAAGTACGAGGCCAAGGTCTCGGGCAAGCAGGCCGCGACGGTCTCGCCGTCTTGGAGCAGCGCGTCGGCGGCGCGGAGCAGGCGCTCGGCCTCCTCGCGGCGGTCTTGGGCGGTGAGCAGGGCGCCCAGACCCGCGAGGAGCAAGGGGTGCTCCGGGCGGCGGGTGAGGCCCCGGCGCAGCTCGGACTCATCGGCGTGCATCGGCAGCCCGCCCTCGGCGACGGCCCAGGCGGCGGCGACGGGCAGGCGATCGTCGCGCACCCCTTGGGCCCAGGCGGCGGCGACGGCCTCTTTGACCCGGGCGTCAAAGCTCGGGAACCGCGCGGCGGCGATGGCCCAGGCCAGCCGGGTGCCGCCGTCGGACTCGAAAGGCATGGCGAGCTCGTCGAGGTCACCCTCGGCGGCGCGGCGGGCGGCGCGGGTGAGGCGCACGAGGCCGAGCAGGCCGGGCTGGCGCAGCCGACGGGCGGCGGACTCGGCGCCGGGCAGGTCGTCAGGGCCAGAGAGCTCCCCGGAGAGGCTCGCTTGGGCGAGGGCCTGAGACGTCGCCTCGCCGTGCAGCAGGCCCACGAGGCCCAGGCGATAGGACAGCGCCAACGCGACGTCTTTGACCTCGTCCGGCCCGGCGGCGCGGAGGCGCTCCAGGACACGCTCCCGGGCGCTCAGGGAGATCGGCGCGGTGAGCAGCACGCCGGTGAACAGCTCTGAAGACCACGGCGCGGGCCAGTCCGGGCGCGTGCTCGCCACCCGGCCACGAAGGGCCGTCATGCGCTCTTTGCGAATTTTTGCTTCAGTCTTCAGGTCGGGGTCGGGGCCGATGAACGGGGCCAAGGCGTCATGGGCCTGGGGCGGCGCGGTGAGGCTCACCAGCTCGGCCAAGCCGCACAGCTCGGCTTGGGCGTCCCCACGGAGGAGCGACAGCGCGAGGCCACGGTCAGAGAGCTGAAAGCCCAGGCGCGCATGATGCGGCAGGTCCACCTTCTGAACGAAGCCCAAGGAGGTGAGGCGGCTGAGCTGGGCTGAGGCCAGGCGCACCTGCATCCGAAGGGAGCGGGAGAGCGGGCCGGCGGCGATGGGGTCCCAGCGCTCGGCGATGGCCGCGAGCACCTGCTGCGACTGCGGCGGCAGCTCGGCGAGGCGCGCGGCGTGGACCGGGCGCAGGGCGTCGAGGAGACGCAACAGATCTGTGGCGGCGTCGCCGGAGGGGTCGTCACACCAGGCGGCGCCGAGGAGCGCCAAGGGCCGGGGCCAGGCGCCGAAGAGCTGCACGACGGCGCGCAGGCGGCCGGGCTCGGTGGTGACGACCCGCTGGGCGCCGTCGCCGATGCGCGCGACGAGGGCCTGGGCCTCGGCCTCGCTGAGCGGGGCCAAGGAGAGCGTCGAGAACACGCCCTTGAGCGCCGCGTCGGCCAGGGCCTCGTCCGCCGTGGCGAGCACCAGCAGCCGGGGCTCCTCCTCAAGCCGCCGCGCCAAGGCCGCCGCCCCGCCGTCGATGCGGCTGAGCGTGTGGTCAAGCCCGTCGATCAGCAGGGCCACGCCGCGCCCGGCCCAGGCGCAGAGCAGGTCCAGGGCCTCGACATCAGCCTTGTTGTCGTCCTCGATCACGAGGAGCGCGTCGAGCTGCGACTGAAGCAGCGCGCCGTCTTGGCCCTCGGCGACGAGCGCCGGGCGTAAGGTCTCCAGCGCCGTGATCCAGACGTCCGAGAGCCGGGAGACCCGCCACAGGCGCTCGGGCAGGCGCACGGCACGCCAGCGGGCGCTCAGCTCCTTGTGGTCGGCGACGGCCACCTCCACCCGGCGCAAGACCATGGTGCGGCCCGAGCCCGACGGCCCCACGACGAGGCGGTGAGGGGGCTCGGCGCTCTCGGCGCTGCGACCCAGACGGCCCACCAAGGCCCGCAGCACGGCGGTCTGGCCGACGAACCGGCGGCTCAGCTCTTGGGGGGAGAGCCCGGCGGCGGACCAGCGAAGGGAGGGCGCGGCAGAGAGCGAGGGCAGGGCGGCCATAGGAGGCTCCGAGGAGGGCGCGCGGCGGCGATGAGGAGGGGCTCCGGGGAGGAGCAGCGGCGGAGAGTTCGGCCCAAGGAGAGCCGAGGAGGGGATCTTCTGTGTACATCAACGGTGTTGTGCTTGCAAGCGACCTCAGCTCCTTTACACTCGTTCACAATTCCTCATGCCCCTTCGGGCGCGCCACACAGGCCCACAACATGGCCGCCGTAGATTCAAGGCGTGGACAGGATGTGCTGTCCCGCTCAACCACGGAGAATCTCATGACCCGCTCCATTCGTGTCGCCCTCACCGCCGGTCTCTTCGCCCTCACCCTCGGCGGCGTCGCCATCGCGGGCGGTGGTGGCGCTGGCGGCTTCGGCGGCCACGGCTTCCACGAGCTGATTCGTTCGCTCAACCTCTCCGAGGACCAGAAGGAGCTCGCCATGGAGCTCCGTGAGGAGGGCCGCGCCGACCACGAGGCGAACCGGGCCAACAAAGACGCCATCGTCGAGGCGATGATGGCGGAGCTGGAGAAGCCCCAGCCCGACACCAAGAAGGTCCACGACCTCGTCGATGACATGCTCGACCAGAAGCGTGAGGAGGCCCACGAGCGCGCCGACGCCGTGCTCACGCTGCACGCCACCTTCACCGACGAGCAGCGCGCGGCCTTCGTGGACGGGATGCGGGACCTCAAGGACGAGCACGAGGCCCGCCGCGAGTCCGGCGAGGGCCCGCCTGAAGGCCACGGCGGCAAGGGTGGCAAGGGCGGCAAAGGCCGCTGAGCCCGAGCAGTCGCATCTGTCGCAGTTGTCACATCTGTCGCATGAATCCGTGAACCGCCGAGGGCGCCGTGTCCCGCCTGCTCATCTTGGATGATGACCCCCGCACCCGGGCCCTGCTCGCCGAGTATCTCGGCGGTCGGGGCTACACGGTGGACACGGCGCCGGACGGCGACACGGGGCTGCAGCGCCTTCGGGCCGAGCCCCCGGACCTCGTCGTCCTCGACGTGATGATGCCCGGCAAAGACGGCTTCGAGGTCTGTCGCATCATCCGTGCGACATCTCGGGTGCCGATCATCATGCTCACCGCCCGGGGCGACGAGCTCGACCGCATCGTCGGCTTAGAGCTCGGCGCCGATGACTACCTGCCCAAACCGTTCAACCCCCGGGAGCTCCTCGCCCGGATTCAGGCCGTGCTGCGCCGCGCCGCCCCGGCCCCCGCCGAGGACCGCGCCGTGCTCCACGCCGGGCCCGTGAGCGTCGATCCCGACCGCCGCGAGGCCCGGCTCAACGGCGTCTTAATCGAGCTGACCACCACCGAGTTCGACATCTTGCGCACGCTCGTCGCCAACGCTGGGCGGGTCATCCCGCGAGAGCGCCTGATGGAGCTAGCCCGGGGCGAAGACTACGCGGCCTTTGAGCGCAGCGTCGATGTTCATGTGAGCCACCTGCGCCGCAAGCTCGGCGACGACCCCAAACACCCCACGCTCATCAAGACCGTGCGCGGCGTCGGTTACCTCTTGCCCAGCCAAGGCGCGACATGAGCGCCAGCGCGGGCCTCCCGAGCCTCTCGCTGCGGTCGCGGCTCACGCTCAGCGTCGCCGTCGCCGTGGTGCTCTCGTCTGTCGCCGTCGGCCTCACGATGACCCAGGCCGTGCTGCGCCCCTTGGAGCGTGAGCTCGGCGATCAGCTCGCCCATGAGGCCGTCTACGTCGTCGAGCGCCTAGAGGCCGGCGATGACCCCAACGACCTCGCCGCCCGACTCGACCTGGAGATCGCCCGCCTGCCCGAGCCGCCCCGGGCCCGCGCCCGGCGCTTGAACCTGCGAGGCCACGAGGTCGCCTTGGGCGGTCGCCGCCGGGGTGGGGTCGTCGCCGTGCAGCAGACCGACGGCGCCTGGGTGGGCGTGCGGCCGGCCCTGGACTTAGAGCGCCCCCGCCAGCGGTTCTGGCTCGGCCTGGGCCTCTTGACCGCCGCCGCGACGGCCTTGGGCGCGCTCTTGGCCCGGTCCGTGAGCCGCCCGCTCGACGTCGCGCTCACGGCGATGGACCGCATGGCTGAGGGTGACCTCGGCCACCGCCTGCCCGAGCAGGGCCCCAAGGAGCTTCAAGACGCCGCCCGGGGCTTCAACCGCCTCGCCGAGCGCATCGACAGCATGTTGCGCCGCGAGAAAGAGCTCATGGCGGCCATCTCTCATGAGCTGCGCACGCCGCTCACCCGGATGCGGCTGGAGCTTGAGCTCCTGCGCGACAGCGGCGCTTCAGAGTCGCGGGTCGCGGCGATGGAGGGTGATCTCATTGAGCTTGATGAGCTGGTCGGAGAGCTCGCCGAGCTGAGCCGCCTGGAGCTCGGCGCCGCCCGCCTCACCCTGGAGCCCCTCGGCGCCCGGGCGCTCGTCGAGGAGGCCGCGCGTCGGGTGCCGCTGCCCGATCACCGGCTTGAGGTCTTGGGCGACGGGTTTGTGCTGCAAGGCGACCGCCGCCTCTTGCTGCGGGCCTTAGAGAACCTGCTGCGCAACGTCGGCCGTTACACCCCGCCGGGGACCGCCGCGAGAGTTATCGCCCAGGGCCGCGAGCTCATCGTCGAGGACGAGGGCCCCGGCGTGCCCCCCAACGCCTTGGCCCGCCTCGCCGAGCCCTTCTTCCGTGTCGAGTCCAGCCGCTCCAAAGCCACGGGCGGCTTGGGCTTGGGCCTGTTCATCGCCCGCCGCGTCGCCGAGGTCCACGGCGGCGAGCTCATCGCGGAGGCCCGCCCTGGCGGCGGCCTGCAGGTGCGGGTGCGGCTGCCGGAGCCGGGGTGAGGGTCAAGAGGGCGCAGCGGGCGGGCGCCCGGGCGGGTCGCGCTGCGGCGTCTGCAACCGGCGCAGATTTCTCT
>JBEAVX010000231.1:0-6673 GCA_041160755.1 Pseudomonadota bacterium | reverse complement strand
CAGCCCCTCAGCGGCTCAACAAGCTCGCGAAGAGGCCCATGTCTTCGCCTTTGGCGCGGAGGATGAGCACCGGGGCGTCCGCGCGACCGGCGATCTCCTGGGCGGTGGAGCCCAACAACATCGACGCCATCGCCGTCATGCCCCGGGAGGCCACGACCGCCAGGCCCGCGCCATGGAGCGCGCCGAGCAGGGTGTCGACGACGTTGTTGGTCTCCAACATCACCAAGGTCGGGGTCGCCGCGCCGGGGGCCAGCTCGGTGAGCACCTCGTCGTGAAACTGCTGCGTGGCGTTCGCCCGCAGGCGCTCCATGAACTCCTCGATGGTGATCCCGGCGTAGGTCACGCCCTCGTCGGGGTTCATGGAGTAGATCGCCTTCACCTCTTGGCCGAGCAGGCAGGCGGCCTTGCAGGCCTCCAGAGACCGGGGCGAGAAGTCGATGCCCACCCGCACGTCGCCCAAGGACAAGGTCGAGCCGTGGGGCACGACGAGCACCGAGCGGTGGGCGTAGCGGGTGAGGAGCTGGGCGTGGGCGCCCCAGGCCTCGTGGCCGTCGCCGGCGCGAAGCCGGCCGAAGATGAGAAGATCGGCATCGATCTCCCCCGCCAAGGCGGTGATTCGCTCATGCGGGCGGCCCGCCATGTGGTGCCGGTGGACCGACACGTCGCTGCGCCCGGCGGCGGTGAGGCGCTCCCGCAGCTCGTCGGCGAGGCCCGCGAGGCCCTCCGGCGCGGCGGGGGTGAAGGTCTCCACGGGGATGCCGCCCAAGAGCGGGTTCCCGACGACGTCCATGGCGTGCACATAGACGAGGTGGATGTTCTTGACCCCGGCGGTGCCCACGAGGGTGACCGCCGCGGCGAGCAGCTCAGCGTCACGGACGTCTAATGCGAGGGGGATGAGCAGGGTGGGGAACATCAGGCCTCTCTGCGGTCCAGGGGTTCAGGTCAGGGGCGCGTCCGGGCTCGCCGGGGCCTCGGTCAACGCCGCGACGCGGCGCACGCCCTCGGCGAGGCGTTCGAGCTGATTGTAAGCCCTCTCTAGGCGCTCGTGGGAGTCGGCGCTCAGCTCGGGGCGGAGCATGAGCAGCTCCAAGAGCCCCATCGCTGAAGTGAGCGGCTGGTTCAGCTCCCAGGCCGCCGCGCCGACGGTCATCAGGCGGCTGCCCCGGCGCTCGGCTTGCACGAGCTGGGCCGTCGCCGTGGCCAGGCGCTCGCCCAAGGCGTCGTTGTCACGATCGTCGCGGTACACGCCGACGAGGCCGTCCCGGGCGCCACCCGGCCCGAACAGCGCGGCCAAGCTCACCATCGTCGGCACCCGCTCCCCCTCGGCGGTGCGCAGGCGCACGGGCTGGTTGAGCAGGACGTGGTCCGTGGCGGCGCGTAGGCTGAGGTCGAGGCGGGCGGCCTCGGACGGGCTGTCGAAGAGCACGCCGAGGTCTAAGTTGCCGACGATCTCCTCCGCGAGGTGCCCGGTGAGCAGCTCCGCGGCTCGGTTGAACGTCAGGATGAGGCCCGAGGCGTCAGTTGTGATGATCGCGTCAGGACATGCGTCGAGCACCCGGGCGGCGAAGGCGGCGCGGGGGCGCGCGGCGCGTTCGTTCATCTTCGTGAGCAAGGCCCGGCAGCGGGCGCGGGTGACGGCGTCGTGGAGCGGCAGGCGCAGGACGTCCGTGGCCCCGGCCTCGATGGCGGCGCTGGCCTCGGCGTCGCTGCGGGTGACGACGAGCAGGGGCAGCTCGGCCTGCTGTTCACGCACACGACGGCACCACTCAAGGCCTGGGAGCGGGCGGTTCACCCACGGCACGACGACCAGATCCGCCCGGGCGGCGGCGTCGGCGGGGTCGTTCGTGAGGAGCACCGAGAAGCCGAGCTGCTCCAACATCCCGCAGAGGTCGTGGTGCGGCGTCGCGATGAGGCTCATGGGCGCTCCTCCGCGGGCAAGGCGCGCAGCGCGGCCTCGACGACGCGGGCCAGGGGCACCCCAGCGGCCTCGGCGAGCCGGGCGCAGTCCTCATGCTCGGGCTTGGCCTGGTAAATCTCCCCACCCCGGGCGCCCACCTTCACGCGGGCCGCCCCGAAGGGCGTCTGAACGGTGACGTGGCGGCGGTCGAGCACCTCCCGCTGGGCGCGGTGGCGGCGCAGGCCGAAGCTCGTGGAGTGGCGCAGCAAGGCGTCGCCGACGGCCCCGGCCCGCTCCGGCGCGCAGATCGCGGTGATGAGCTGGCCCAGGCGCCCCTTCTTCATCACGACCGGCGCGGCGAAGGCATCAGCGGCCCCGGCCTGGAGCAAGGCGCTGATCAGCGCCGGGAGCGCCTCGCCGGGCATGTCGTCCACCTGGGCCGAGATCACCTCGACCTCATCCGCGGGCACGTCCGCCGCCTCGTCCGCGCCGAGCGGCTCGCCGAGGATCAGCCGGGTGACGTTGTTCCAGCCCTCGGGGTTGCGGGTGCCCGCGCCGTAGCCCGTCGCCGTGGGGCGCATCGAGGGCATCGGCCCCGGCTTGCCCAAGGCCCGGGCCAAGGCCGCGCCCGTCGGCGTGACCAGCTCGCCGCGCCGACCGTCTTGGAACACCGGGAAGCCACGAAGCAGCTCGATCGTCGCCGGGACGGGCACGGTGAGCACACCATGCGCCGTCTGCACCGTGCCGCCGCCCAAGGGCAAGGGGCTCACGGTGAGGGCCTCGACGCCGAGGCGCCACAGCAGGTAACAGGCGCCGACCATGTCGATGATCGAGTCCACGGCGCCGACCTCGTGGAAGCTCACGCGCTCGACGGGCACGCCGTGCACCCGGGCCTCGGCCTCAGCGAGCGCGCCGAAGGCCAACACCGCGCGGTCCTTCACGGCCTGGGGCAAGCCAGAGCCGAGGATCATCCCCCGGATCTGCGCCCAGTCTCGGCTGGGGTCGTGGTCGTGGCCGTGCCCATGATCGTGTCCGTGATCATGGCCATGCCCGTGATCATGTCCGTGATCAAGGTGGCGCGGATCGGCCTCGGGCATCGGCGCGGGGCGGTCGTCGTCGAGGACCACGTCAAAGTGCAGCCCGGAGATCACGCCCCGGCGCACTCGGCTCAACCGCAGCGCGAACCCGCTGAGCCCGAGGTCCACCATCACGCCATGAAGCTCGGCGCTGAGGGCCTCGGCGTCCCCGGAGGCGTCGAGGAGCGCCGCGCAGAGCATGTCTCCGGCGAGGCCTGCCCGTGCGTCAAGCCACGCGAGCGTCATGACAGCCGGTTGATGCGGGTGGCCTGAAAGGCGGCCCCGAACCCGTTGTCGATGTTCACGACGGTCACCCCGGAGCCGCAAGCGTTCAACATGCCCAACAGCGCCGCGACGCCTTGGAACGACGCGCCATAGCCCACCGACGTGGGCACGGCGATCACCGGCTTGTCCGTGAGCCCGGCGACGACGGAGGGCAAGGCACCCTCCATCCCGGCGACGACGATGATCACCCGGGCGTTGCGCAGCTCCTTCGCGTGGGCGAGCACCCGGTGCAGCCCAGCGACGCCGACATCGACCACCCGGCGCACGCGGTTGCCGAGGAGCTCGGCGACCACGGCGGCCTCTTCAGCGACGGGCAGATCTGAAGTGCCCGCGCAGATCACGAGGATCTCGCCTCGGCCCTGGGGCACGGGCTCCGCCGTGGGCAGATAGAGCACCCGGGCGACGGGGTAATACATCACCTCGGGGAGCTGCTCCATCACCCAGCCGGCCTTGTCGGCCTCCACCCGCGTCGCCAAGGCGGGCTGCCCGGCGGCGTTGAGGCGCTGCATGATCGTGAGGAGCTGCTCGGCGGTCTTGCCCAGGCCGAAGATCACCTCGGGCACGCCGGTGCGCAGCTCGCGGTGGGTGTCGACGGTGGCCTGGTGCATGCCATCGACCATCAGCTCGTCGTGAAGCAGGGTGCTGAGCACCTGGGCGCGATCGACCTGCCCCGCCATGAGCGCGTCGAGGAGGTTTCGGAGACGATCGTGGATCATGGCCCCAAGCGTAGCACCCCAAGAGGCCCCTGGCACGTCAAGGAAACGCGCGCGCAGGGCGGTTCCACGTTACGCTGAGACGTCGGAGAGCCCCAGTGTCCTCGCTCGTTCGCCGCGCAGTCCTGCTCCTCACCTTGGGCGCGCTCGCCGCCACCCCCAGCGTCGCCGAGGCCCCGACGGACCTCGTAGACGCGGCCTTGGATCGTATCGAGACGCTGTACCTCGATCGGGGCAGCCTGGAGGCCAGCGCCGTGCTCGACGCCGTGGGGCGGCGGCTTGAGGAAGAGATCGAGTGGCTGATGGTCTCCGGCGGCGGCGGTCGCCTGCACCTGCACGTCGGCGGCGGCGCGGCCTTGGGCGACGTGAACGTCATCACCTGGGAAGACCTCCGCCCCGGCCTCACCCGCGTGCAGCAGCTCATCGCCCAGGCCCCGGCGGATCTCGACGGCGACGTGCGCCTCGACCTCTTGGTGACGATGGGCGTCACCGACGCCTTGGACCGCCACAGCCGCGTGCTCTACGGCGACCGCCTCGACGCCTTCGACAAGCGCCTCAAGGGCGTGTTTTACGGCGTCGGCGCCCGCATCGTGCTCAACCCCCAAGGGGAGCTGTTCGTCGAGGAGGTCTTCCGGGGCAACCCCGCCGAGTCTGCGGGTCTTCGCGCCGGAGACACGCTCGTGCGCATCGACGGCGTCTCCACCACGGGCATGTCCGTGGAGGACGCCACCAAACGGATCACCGGGCCCTTGGGCTCCTCCGTCGAGCTGCGGGTGCGCCGGCCTTTGCCCCCCGGCGGGCCTGAGGGCGCCACCGTCGAGCTGACGCTGTTGATTGAGCGCGACGAGGTGCGTATCCCCAACGTCACCTGGAAGGTGCTCGACGGCGGCTTCGGCTACATCCGCATCGACCACTTCTCCCAGCAGACCGACTACTGGCTCTCCGAGGCCCTCACCGATCTCGACAACTTGAACGCCTTGGGCCGGGGCATCGTGCTGGATTTGCGCGACAACACCGGCGGCTCGATGGAGCAGTCCGCCGCCGCCGCCGACGCCTTCCTCACCGCCGGAGACATCCTGCGCACCGTCGGCCCCGACGGCGGCAAGGTGCGCGGCCTGATGGAGACGAAGTGGGCCGTGGACGACCACACCGAGCCCGACGCGCCCATCGTCATCCTCCAGAACCGGCGCACGGCGTCCGGCGCGGAGATCCTCGCCGGGGCCCTGCGTGAGCTGGAGCGCGCCGTGCTCATCGGCGACCGCTCGTATGGCAAAGGCACCGTCCAGAAGCTCTACACCCTGGACGACGACACCCGGCTCAAGCTCACCGTCGCCCGCTACCTCTTGCCCGGCGACCTCTCCATCGCCGATGTGGGCATCCCCGCCGACCTCCCCGTGGGCCGCGTGCGCCTCGACGCCGACGGCGTGTCGTTGGTGATGCCCGTCGAGGAGTCCGTGGGCCCCTCGCCGCTGCTCTTGGTGGACGAGCGCCCCGGCTGGCGCACCCAAGGCGCGATGCCCGCCGATCGTGGCGACGTGGAGCTGCAGCTCGCCTTACGAATCCTCGCCCGGGCTGAAGGCACGAGCCGCTACGACGTGCTCCAGGCCGCCGGAGAGGTCCGCGAGCTGGTGCGCGCTGAGGAGGAGCAGCGCCTCGCCCAGACCCTCGCCCTGCACAACGTAGACTGGAGCGCCGCCCCCAAGAGCGGCCCGCTCCCCAAGGTGACCGTGCGGGTGGAGGCCGCCGAAGGCAAACCCGGCGAGCCCTTTGTGCTCAAAGCCTACGTCACCAACAACGGCGACACCCCTCTGCACCGCGTCGCCGTGCGGGTATCCAGCACAGAGTCCATCTGGGACGATCTCTACCTGCCCGTGGGCAAAGTCAACCCCGGTCAAACGAGCCTCGGCACGATCACCACCCGCCTGCCCCACTCCTTGAGCGCCCGCGAGTCCCTCGTGGGCCTCCGTGTGGAGTCTGACTTACGCCCCCCGGCGGATGCAGGCGGCGCCGTGCTCAAGACAAAAGGCGCGCCCCTGCCCGCCCTGCGCCTCTCCTTACGCCTGCGCCAGCACCCCGACGGCCAGCGCGCCGAGGTCGTCCTCAAGAACCAGTCCGACCGTGAGCTGACCGGCCTCAAGGTGTATTTTGAGTACCCCGAGCTCGCCGGGGTCGAGCTCACCGAGGCCGAGGCGTATCTGCCCTCATTAAGCCCCGGTCGCCAAGCCCTCGTTCACCTGGGCCTTGATCTCGACCCCAACAACACCGTCGATCTCCCCCTGCACATCATCGTCGAGGACGAACGTTACGGCGAGCTGGTGCGTTGGTCGTTTGATCTCCCCCGCGACGGCCGCGTCGTCGATCTGGAGGCCCCGCGCATCACCCCCAAGAGCGTGCCCACGAGCGCCCCGGTGGGCCCCTACACCCTGAGCTGGACCGCCCAAGATGACCGCGCCGTCCACCACCAGCTCACCTGGTCCGACGGCGACAAGCTCAGCTACACCCCGTCCAACACCAAGACCGCCCAGGGTGCTGTGCTCGTCGAGCTTCGCCCCGGTCGAAACTCCTTCTTGATCGAGGCCGTTGACGACCAAGGCCTGAGCACCCGCAGCTTCGTCATCCTGCGCGGCCAGGTCGCGGGCGACGTGCCGATGAGCGACGCGAACCCGTGAGCGGCTGAGCTTGCGGTACCCCTGAGGTGACCC
>JBEAVX010000178.1:0-7476 GCA_041160755.1 Pseudomonadota bacterium | reverse complement strand
GAGGTGCAGGTGGGCCGGGTGGAGGGCAACCCCTTCCGCGAGGCCGTAGACGCATTGGGCGAGCACAACGGCACCCGCCTCGCCTTGCTCTCTCTGGGCGATGGGCGCTGGATCTTGGGGGAGCCCAAGGCCGCCCTTCGGGCCGCCGCCGCCGCCCAAGACCCGTGGTGGACCGTGCCCGAGCCCGTCTCCGCCTGCATCCTGCGGGTGCCGAGGGCCAAGGCGGCGAACTTTTACCAGGCGAGCCGGGCAGCCACCTACCTCGCGCTCTCGCCCTCCCCTCCCCTCCTCGACGGCGCGCGGATCGTCCTCGACGCGGCCTGCCCCGACGGCGCCGGAGACGGCTCCGGGGAGCGCGCCTTCGCGACCCTCATGGCGATGACCGCGCCGCCTTGGCAGAGCTTACTCACCGGGCCGGTGCCCTCAGGCGCGGGGCTTCAGCGGGCGTTTATGCTCGCGCGCCTCGCCCAGCGGTACCAGCTCATCGTCGCCGGGTGTGATCAGCCCGAGGCGCTGCAGAGGCTTGGGGTTGAGGCCACGTCCTCCCCCGCCTCCGCCGTCGCGCCCGGGGCGCTCACCGTCATCGCGCCGTTCACCCGGCTGCCTCAGCTTCAGCGGCCGTGACCGGCGCCGGCGGCCGCGTCAGGCGGAGGCTCCCCAGGCCCACCCAGAGGTAGCCCAGGCCGAACAACACCAACAGCGGCGCGGAGCCCCAGGCCCCGGCGAAGGCGCAGGCGACCGCGCCGATGAGCTGCCCCAGGCCGAGGGTGATCTCAAAGATCCCGTTGCCGTCGCCGCCCAAGGCGTACTGACCGCCGCCAACCGACTCGCCGCGCTTGGGGGTGCGCACGAAGGCCCCGACCTCGCCGAACAGCGCCTCAAACACCGCCCGGCTCTGGTTCACGGCCATGCCCGCGCCCAAGGCCATCGCCCACGGCACCCGGCCCAGGCGCCGCGCCCAGTCGGTGTGGTGCGCTCCCGCGCTCACCCCGTAGAACACGCCCAGGGACGTCATCGCGACGGTGAAGAACAAGGCGTGGAGCGGCTCCATCAGGGGGTGCCCCATCCGCTGAATCGCCGCGACGGGCGTGATCACCGAGAGCAGCAGCACCAAGGGATACGCGAGGTTCGCGCAGAGGTGCGCCGTGGCCTCGACCTTCACCGGCCAAGGGGCGGGTGACCGCCAGAGCCTCGGCAAGAGCTTCTTCGCGGTCTGGATTGAGCCCTTCGCCCAGCGGCGCTGCTGGCTCTTAAACGCCAAGATGTCGCCAGGAAGCTCACCCGGCACGGCCAGGTCAGGCAAATACACAAACCGCCAGCCCGCGAGCTGGGCGCGGTACGAGAGGTCGAGGTCCTCCGTGAGCGTGTCGCCTTGCCAGCCGCCCGCCTCAACGATCGCCTCCCGCCGCCACAGCCCCGCCGTGCCGTTGAAGTTGAACCAGCGCCCGGAGCGCGCGCGGGCGGCGTGCTCGATGACGAAGTGCCCGTCCAACAACATCGCCTCGACCCGGGTGAGCGGCGACTCGCCCTCGTTGAGGTGCCCCCAGCGCGCCTGGACCATGCCGATCTGAGGGCCAAGGGCGGGCACGGCGCGGCGCAAAAAATCGGCGGGAGGCACAAAGTCCGCGTCGAAGATGGCGAGGATCGAGCCCTTCGCCCGGCGGAGCCCCCAGGCCAAGGCCCCGGCCTTAAACCCCTGGCGGTCGGGGCGGCGCAGCACGGTGACGTCGAGGCCCCTCGCCCGATGACGCGCGGCGGCGGCCTCAGCCAGGGCGGTGGTGTCGTCGTCGCTGTCGTCGAGGATCTGCAGCTCCAGGCGATCCTTGGGCCAGTCCAGCGCCGCCGCGGCGTCGATGAGCCGGGTGATGACGTACCGCTCGTTGTAGACCGGGAGCTGCACGGTGACCATCGGCAACGCGCCCTCGACGAGCGCCGTGAGCGCCGGGGCCTGCCGCCGGGTGCGCCAATACCGCGCCGTGAGCCACAGCCGATGCAGCCCATAGAGCGAGAGCGTCGAGGCGAGCAGGGCGTGACCGCCGAGGAGCAAAAGTTCCGTCACCACGACCTGATCTCTGGGCTCACCTTCGCATCAGGCGCCGGAGCGAGCCGCGTGACGACTTAGCCGTCCACACGACCTCCGCGCAAGCCCCGCCCCGCGCTGGTATAGTGAGGTCGGCCTCTGCCCGGTTCGAGTACAGAGCGATCGTGGTTCCTCCACAAGTATGTCCTGGGACCCGCCCCTCTCCGTGGTGTGCACGCCTCCTCGTGAGGAAGCCTGAAGCGGGAATGCGGCTCCCCCCTCCTGAGTGGAGGAGGACCCCAACGCTCACACGGCCAGGGTGGAGGCCACTTTTTTGCGCACGCGCCGACGCGGGAACCTCCCCGCCGCCGCCAGGGTCGGAAGCCGAATGACCATCCTCAGCCTGCTCGTGCTCTTCGCCTGCGCCGCCCGCGCGCCCGTCGTGCTCTACCCCTTGGACCAACACCAGCCCCCGGCGGCGCTGATCGGGGTCTTCGCCAGCCAGAGCCCCGACGCGCTGTTTGAGGACGCCTACGCCCGGCTCCTCAACGACGACCTGGAGGGCGCCGAACAGCGGCTGGTGTACCTCGCGGGCCTGCCGGACGGCCCGCCCGAGGCGCTCTACCACCTCGGCGTCGTCTATGAGCTGCGCGGCGCGTTGGAGACGGCGATCTCGGCCTACGATCTGCTCCTCACCCAAGACCCGCCCGACGCGCTGGCCCCCAGCGTTCATTTTCGTCGGGGCCTCTGCCTGGAGGAGCTCGGCCGCTTTGACGAGGCCCTCAAGGCCTTCGCCAAGGTGCCCACGACGGGCGGCTTGAGCCTGAACGACCGGGTCACCTACGACGTCGCCCGGGGCGTCGCGATGTTGGGCTCGGGCAAAGAGGCCAAAGGGATTGAGCTGCTCCAGGCCGCGCTCTCCACCACCCGCCGAGACCCTGAGCTGGCGTGGATCCTCGGCAAAGGCTGGTACACCCTCGCCCGGCACAGCCTCGACCAAGCCGCCGCGCTCTCGTTGAGCGAGTCGGAGCGGAAGGTCAAGAAGAACCTGGAGGCCCGGGCGGGGCTCCTCCTCGACGCCGAGGCGAGCCTCGTGCACGTCGTCGAGCAGCACGAGCCGGAGTGGATCCTGCGCGGCCTGCTCGATCTGGGCGACGCCTACATCACGCTCCGCGACGACATGATGCGCTCACCGCCCCCCGCCGGGCTCAGCGCCGAGCAGGCCGCGCTCTACGTCGCCGAGGTCGACAAACGCACCCAGGTGCTCATCGCCAAGGCGTTCAACGCCTATGACCAGGGCCTCATCGTCGCGGGCACCCTCGCGTATGAGGGCGAGCTGACCGAGACCCTCCGCGCCCGCCGCGAGGCCCTGCCGACGAGCTGAATCGACGGCGCTGAAGACGAGGCGGCCCGGCCTCCTCTGCCTCAGAGGGACCGGGCCGCAGGCTGAGAGCACCAGCCAGAGTCGGTTCAGTCGGCGTTCTTGTAGAACGTCGGGATGTCGTAGTCGTCGTGCGCGATGTCGAAGCCGCTGGCCATCTCGCGGCCATGACCGCCGTGCATCCCGCGGCGACCGGCCACCTGAACGGCGACGCGGCGCTCGGCGGAGGGCACCACCTGCTGACGAGCCTCTTCGAAGCCCGTGGCGATGACGGTGACGCGGGCCTCGTCGCCCATGGTGTCGTCGATGACCCAACCCCAGATGAGGTTGACGTCCTCGTGGGCCTCTTCCTGAATCAGCGAGGAGGCCTCGTTGATCTCGTACATCGTGAGGTTCGAGTTGCCGGTGATGTTCATCAGGACGCTGGTGGCGCCGGAGATGGACACGTCGTCGAGCAGCGGCGAGGAGATCGCGCGCTGGGCGGCGTCCACCGTCTTGTGGTCACCCGTGGCCGTGCCGACGCCCATGAGCGCCACGCCCTTGTTGGCCATCGTCGTGCGCACGTCGGCGAAGTCGACGTTGACGATGCCCTCGAAGTTGATGAGGTCCGACACGCCCTTGATCGCCTGGAGCAGCACCTGGTCGGCGAGGTTGAACGCCTCCTTCATGGTGGTGCGGTCGCTCGCCATGGCGATGAGGCGCTGGTTGGGGATGGTGATGAGGGTGTCCACGACGCCCTTGAGGGCCTCGATGCCCTCCTCGGCCTGGCGGCGGCGCTTCTTGCCCTCGAACCAGAACGGGCGGGTGACCACGCCGACGGTGAGCGCGCCGTGCTCGCGGGCGAGCTGGGCCAGAACCGGCGCCGCGCCCGTGCCCGTGCCGCCGCCCATGCCGGCGGTCACGAAGACCATGTCCGCGCCGACGACGAGCTCCGCGAGGCGCTCCTTGTCCTCAAGGGCCGCCTCACGGCCGACCTCGGGGTTGGCGCCAGCGCCGAGGCCCTTGGTGAGCTGACCGCCGAGCTGGAACCGGCGCGGCGCGAGCGAGCGACGAAGATCCTGGGCGTCGGTGTTCACGGCGATGAACTCGACCCCGGTGAGACCACCCGCGATCATGGTGTTGACGGCGTTGTTGCCGCCGCCGCCGACGCCGATCACCTTGATCTTGGCGCCGACCAGTTCGTTCTCAATGATTTCGATGGGCATGGAGTTCTCCCGAGGTGCCCCTGCGCGTTGACGCGACAGGAGGACAGGCGAGGCTTGGAGGGATTGTCGTTCGCGGGGGACGAGGAGGAGGAGGGAGCAGCGAGGTGCTTGCAGAGGTCGTCGCGTCCGAGGATGAGCCGGGGATGGCTCAGGACGAGAGCGGGGTCGCCACAGCGAGGCCGTCGAGGTCGAGGTCGATGTGGTGAGGGACGGAGAGGTCAAGCCCGTTGCGAGCCATGACCCCGAGCCGCTCAAGCTGCTGCGCCGGGTCTCGGAAACCGAACCGGAGCAAGCCGCCGTTGCGGAGGAGGAGGGTGAAGCCTAAGGCCTCGTCAAAATGAAGCTCGGAGAGGTCTTCGGGCTGGATGACGCCGCTCTCCCCGACGAGGTCGAGGATGTGCAGCGCGTCGAGCACGATGCGCCGAGCCACCGGCCCATATTGCTCTACGAGGCGATCGTCCAGGCCCGTGAGCACGGGTCGGTCGAGGCCGTCGCCACGAGCCCGCAAGAACACCTCACCCGAGGGGTTCACGCGGTAGAGGTGCCCGGCGTGGGAGAGCAGCAGCACGTCCTCGTGCTCACGGACGTGCACCCGGAGGCCGCCGGGGTACACCCGCTCGACGTCTACCTCGGCCACCCAGGGGTGCCGAAGCACCTGCCGGATGACGTTGTTGAGGTCGATGAGCAAGAGCGCGTCGCCTTCGTGAACGTCGGCGAGGTGGCGCACGGCGACGACGCTCGCGTGGTGGTTGCCGACGACCTCCACCGTCGCGACGCGGGCGAAGCGGTGGTAGTTGCAGACCCCGTAGACGCCGAGGCCGCTCACCCCCGCCGTCACCACCGCCACGCCAAGGAGCCGCAGGACGCGGCCCACGATGGGGCGCTCCAGCAGGTCGGCGAGGCGGTCACGGAGGCGGGTCAGCATGGCTCTCAACGGGCAGGGGCAGCGGGGAGGGGGTCAGCGTTCGCGGTGCGGCGGCGGCTTCTGCGGGGACTGAGCTTCTTTTACCAGAGGCCGAGAAGTCTTGACAAGTAAATAGTTCGATTTTTCCTGCCTGGGGTCGATTTGACCCCCGGACAAGGATCCTTGAGGCTCAGGCGCGGTCGTCCCGGCGCTCCAGGTGCAGGCGCGCGCCGAGGAGGATCGTCTCGACGAGCTCCTCAAAGGACATCCCCAGGGCCCCGGCCGCCATTGGGCTCAGGCTCGTGGCGGTCATGCCGGGGATGGTGTTGATCTCCAAGAAGTAGGGCTGCCCCGAGGCGTCGACGATGAAGTCGGCGCGGGCGACCCCACCCAGGCCCAGGCGGGTGTAGGCCTCCTCGGCGGCGCGCTGGGCGCGCTCGGCGATGGCGGGGTCGATGGGCGCGGGCACGATGTACTTCGTGAGGCCCTTCGTGTACTTCGCGGCGAAGTCGAAGAAGCCGGACTCGGGCACGATGGCGACCACAGGCAAGGCCCGGCCGTTGAGCACGGCGACGGTGATCTCAGACCCAGAGACGAACTGCTCCAGGAGCACCTCCTCGCCGAGCTGGCCGAGGTCCAGGAGCGCCTTCTCTAGCTCGTGCTCCTCGTGGACCATGACGATGCCCAGGGTGGAGCCGCCCTCGGGGAACTTGGCCACGACGGGCAAGGTGAGGTCTTCAGGAATGGCCTCGCCCCGGCGCCAGACCGTGTCGGCGGGCATCACCACGCTGGAGCCGACCAAGGCCCGCTTGGTGGCGATCTTGTCCATCGCCATCGCCGAGCCGCGCACGCCGGAGCCGGTGTAGGGGATTCGCATGATCTCCAGGAGGCCCTGCACGCAGCCGTCCTCGCCGAACTGGCCGTGCAGCGCGATCCAGGCCACCTGGGCGCCGAGCTCCCGCAGGCGCTCGGGCAGGTCGGGCCCAACATCGACGGCGTGGGCGTCCCAGCCTCGGCTCTGCAGCGCGCCGAGCACGGCTTTGCCCGACTTTAAGGAGATCTCCCGCTCGCTGGACATGCCGCCCAAGAGCACCGCCACCCGCGCGTCGCGGGGAATCACCGTCTTCGTGGTCTCAGCCATCACTCCTCCGGCTACGCCCCAAGGGCTTGAGCTCAGGGTTCAGGTCTACGCCGAGGTGGCTCTTGGCGCGGTCTTTGACCATGCCGATGAGCACCTTGAGGTCGTTCTCTTTGGCGCCGCCGAGGTTGATGAGGGTGTTCGGCTCGTAGCCGCCCAGCCGAGCGCCCCGCAGGCGCACGCCGCGCAGGCCAAGCTCACTCATCATCTCCGCCGCGTTGTGGTTCTTCTTGGGGTCCAAGAACAGGCGCCCTGGCAGGCCTGGACCCCGTTTGGGGGCGCGGCCACCCTTGAGCGCTTGCGCAGGGTCAAGCTCAAGCCGGGCCCGCACGATGACGTGGTCCTCCTTGAGCTTGGTGGGCAAGACCTCGGCGAGCCGACCGCCGCGCAGCACCCGCACGCCCACCAAGGTCGGCGGGGGCTCGTCGCGGCGGAGCAGCTCCGCGACGGTGCCGGAGACGTGGTTGTAGCCCTCTAAGCCGATGAGGCCCTCGCGCCGGGCGTAGCTGGCCATGGCCGCCACCGGGGTCTGGGCGCCGACATCCAGGCGCAAGCCCTCGCGGGTGATGCCCTCGGCGCAGGCGCCTAACCGCAGCCACACCCCGTCCACGCCGCCGTCGCCCACCCAGAGGTGCTGACCGTCGACGGGCACCACACGCTCGTTGGCCTCGCGGATGAGGCCCACGGCCTCGATGAGCGCCTCTTCGGTCTCGATCACCACCCACAAGGCCGCCGGGCCGCCGACTCGCCAGGTGCAGTGGCGGCTCATCGGCTCGTCCTCCCGCACCATGAGCCCCGGCACGCTGCGCAGGCGCTCGGCGAGGGC
The DNA here is from genome assembly GCA_041160755.1 of Pseudomonadota bacterium. Taxonomy (GTDB): domain Bacteria; phylum Myxococcota_A; class UBA796; order UBA796; family CAJQPC01; genus JADKFE01. The sequence continues at coordinate 2 of JBEAVX010000178.1, read as the reverse complement.
GG
>JBEAVX010000132.1:0-3035 GCA_041160755.1 Pseudomonadota bacterium | reverse complement strand
CCCGCGCCGGAGGAGGCGCCGATGCAGCTCGATCTGCGCTTCTGGCTCATCGTCGCCGCCGTGCTGTTGGCCTCGTCGGTCCTCGGGCTCTCCGCCGGGCTCTGGCTGTTGTGGAGCCGGGGTTGACGCCCACGTCACGCCTGCGTGTGGCGGCGTGTGGGCGAGTGGTTATAGGCGAGGGATCAAACGAGCGATCGTCGTCCCCATGAGCGTCCCCCATCTCCTCTGCGTCTCCGGCGGCCCCCAAGGCAAACGATTCCTCATCGGCCCTGAGGGTGTGCGCATCGGTCGTGACCCCACAAACACCGTGCAGATCACCGATCCCGAGGCCAGCCGTTTTCACGCCGAGGTCACGTTGCGCGAGAACGGGCTCTGGGTGCAAGACACGGGCAGCCGCAACGGCGTGTTCGTGAACGACCGCCGGGTCACCTCCAGCAAGTCCATCAGCCCCGGCGACCGGGTGACCATCGGCGCGCACGTCTTCACGGTGGAGCTCGTCGAGCCCGAGGACGAGGAGCACACCGTCGATCTCTCCTCGTTGATGCCGCCTCCCTCCGCGGCGCGACCGCTCTGGCCCATCCTCGTCGTCGTCGTGGCCCTGCTCGCCCTGGCGGCGGGCCTGATCCTCTCCGGGCGCTGACCAGGGCGGAGACAGGAGCCCCTCGTGAGAATCGTCCGTCCCGTCGTGCGCACCGTCGGCGGCCTCACGCACACCGTGCGCGACATCAACCGACTGCGTGAGGTCGCCGCGATCCTCGTTCGCCACGGCTTCGGCTGGCTGGTGAACAGCCTCGATCTCCCCGGCCTCGACCGCGCCAGCAAAGACCACTCCGAGAGCACCCCGGAGCGCGCCGTCGCCGCCCTCAAAGACTTAGGGCCCACGTTCATCAAGCTCGGCCAGGTGCTCTCGACCCGGCCCGACGTGGTGCCCGCGGCCTACCTCGCGGCGTTTCAGTCCCTCCAAGACGACGTGGGCCCCCTGCCCTTCCCCGAGATCGAGCGCACCCTCGCCGCCGAGCTCGGCTCGGCCTGGCGCGCGGGCCTGAGCCGCTTCGACGAGGCGCCCCTGGCCACGGCGTCCATCGCCCAGGTCCACCGGGCGGCCTTGCTCTCCGGCGCTGAAGTCGTGTTTAAGGTGCAGCGCCCGGGCATCGCGGCGATGATCCGCGCGGACTTGAGCATCCTGCACCTGCTCGTGAACCGCCTCTGCGCCGAGTTCCCCGAGGCCGAGCTCCTCGACCCCCAGGGCGTGCTCAGCGAGTTCGAGCGCAGCATCACCGCCGAGCTCGACTTCTTGGCTGAGGCCACCAACATCCGCCGCTTCACGACAAACTTCGCCGGGAACCCCCGGGTGAAGATCCCGACGATCATCGACGCCTTGACCACCTCCCGGGTGCTGTGCATCGAGCACCTCGACGGCGTGAAGATCCGCCAGGCGCGTGAGCACGGCTACGACATGGACGAGGTGGGCCGCCGCTACCTGGAGGTGGCCTACACGATGCTGTTTGACCACGGCTTCTTCCACGGCGACCTGCACCCGGGCAACGTGCTGATCTTGCCCGGCCACGTCATCGGCCTGCTCGACTTCGGCATGGTGGGCCGCCTCACCCGGGACATGAAAGACAGCATCGTCTCTCTGCTCTTCGCCTTAGAGCGTGGGGACTACCGCACCATCTCCCGCATCTTCTTCGACATCGCGATCAAGAGCGAGCGGGTGGACTACGACGCCTTCGAGCGCGACACCACCTTGGTCGTCGAGCGCAACTGGGAGGGCGTGAGCGTCCAGGAGATGCAGATCGGGCGGTTCTTGCTCGACATCACTGAAGGCGCCCTCAAGCACCGCGTGCGCGCCCCGCCGACCTACACGACCTTCTTCAAGGCGCTGTTGACCACGGAGGGCTTGGCGAAGTCGCTGATCCCCGAGGTAGACCCTCTGGGCGCGGCGCGGCCCTACGTGCAGCGCCTCGTCTCCGAGCGCTTCTCGTCCCAGCGCACCCAAGAGGAGCTGTTCTACAACCTCGTCACCCTGAGCACCCTCGCCCGGCGCCTGCCGACGAGCCTCAGCCAGCTCCTCGACGACATCGACGACCAGCGCCTGCGCCTCAACGTCGTCACCCGGGAGGACCCGCAGACCTCCCAGCGCCTCGACCAGCGGCTCCGCGCCCAGCTCCTCGGCGCCTTCGCGGTCACCGCCGCGCTGTGCGCCGCCCTGAGCCTGACCTACACCGACCTCCGCCTCTTCGGGCTGCCCGCGTTGAGCCTCGTGCTGTTCTTCATGGCCGGGGTCTTCGGCCTGATGGCGCTGGTGGCGGCGCGCAGGGGCTGAGGCGGGGCAGGTGCGCGCTGGAGCGTCCTGTCACGCGGTGAAGGGTGCGCTGGGGTGAGTGAATACCTCTCAATATTCTTGAATTTTGAGAGGTTTTCACCCATACGCCGCCCGATTCGGGTGAATTCCAATCATTCTCTTGGTGAACTGAGAGGATTTCACCCCACGTTTGCCCGAGGCCCTCACTCCAAGTAAGGCAACCCCACAAGCGCTCTCCGTTGGCCCCCTTGCGCCCATCGCCGCTCCTGTGATAGAAAACCTCATCATCTCCCCAAAGACTGCGAGGATCTCCCCCATGAAACGTGCGCAGGGCCAGCGGCCCAGACCCCAAGACGGGCTCATTCGCGCCGGGCTGCTCAGCGCCCGCAGCGGCTCCCAGGCGACGGCGAGCCGCCTCACCCGCCTGGGAACCCTCGTTCGGGTCGAGCGTGGGCTTTACCAAGGCGCTGACGCCGAGATCTCCATCCACAACAGCCTCGCCGTCGTCTCCGCGAAGGCGCCAAAGGCCGTCATCACCCTGCTCTCGGCGCTGCACTTCCACAAGCTCGGCCTGGAGCGCCCCTGGCAAGCGTGGATCGCCCTGCCCCGGGGGAGCTGGGCCCCGCGCCTCACGAGCCTCACGCTTCGGATCTCTTGGCTGGACGAGGCGGAGCTCGCCCAAGACATCGAGCACCACAGCGTGGATGGCGTGGCGGTGAAGGTGTTCTCC
>JBEAVX010000088.1:0-3220 GCA_041160755.1 Pseudomonadota bacterium | reverse complement strand
CTTGATCCCCGGCGACGCCTGGGGCCCAGACGGGGATGGCGTTGAAGTCGTTCGCCAAGGAGAGGATGCGCTGGGCGGCGACGGTGGAGCCCGCGGCGACGGCGCCGCCGGTGTCGGTCTCGGCGGCGGCGGCGGTGCCCGTGGCCTGGTCCGTCGCCCCGGCGACGGGGGTGACGTTCTCGGCGGGCGGCGTCACGTTCGTGGCGTTGGGGGTGCCCGTCCCGGCGGCCTGAACCGGCGTAGTGTGCCGCGCGCTGACGTAGGCCGGCTGGCCGTTGTACTCGATGAGGATCCAGTCGCCTTGGGTGCCGACGACGGCGACCTCGTTGCCTTGGGCGAGCTGGCCCAGCAGGTTCGAGGAGGAGGCGGAGTCCGGGGAGCTGCGCACGTTGAGCTTGGAGGCGGTCACCCGCACCTTGAGCTGGGGCGCGGCGGCCGGGGCGGCCTCGGCGGGCGCGGCGGCGGTGGCGGTCGGGCTGCTCGCGGGCAGGCGAGAGGCGCCCAGATCGAGCATCCAGCCCAAGGCCGAGCCGACGGGGCCGCCGGTGAGGCCGCCCAAGATGCCCATCATGTGGTTGTTCCCGGCGGTGCGCGCGAGGTTCATCGCCCAGCCGATGGTGCCGACGGCGTTGTCACCCTGCTCGGGGGTGGCCGTCGCCTGCTCGGGGGCGGTGACCTGGGGGGTGACCTGGGTGCTCTGCGTGCTCACGTTCGCCTCCTGCGATGCCGGGGCCCGTAGAATAGCACCACATCTTCAGCCGAGATCAGCGATCTCGCTCCACGATCACGTCGTCGAGCATTAATGCGTCCAGCTTCGCCGCCCGCCACGCGCGGATGGCGTCGAAGGGGGAGCACACGATGGGCTCCTCGTGCATGTTGAACGAGGTGTTGATCAAGGCGGGCACGCCGGTCAGCTCCTCAAAGCGCCGCAGCAGCCGGTGCATTCGGGGGCTCTCGCTGGCGTCCACGAGCTGAGGCCGCGCCGTGCCGTCCACATGCACGACCCCCGGGGCGAGGCGGCGGAGCTCCTCGGTGCAGTCGCAGCACACCGTCATGTGCCGGGCCGAGAGCGGCGACTTCTCTAAGCCGACGAACAGCCTCGACGCGTTCTCCGCGGCGCAGATCGGCGCGAAGGGCATAAACTCTGTGCGTTTGAGCTGGGCGTTGAGCCGATCGTTCACCTCGGGCAGGTCCGGCCGCACGAGGATCGAGCGGTTGCCCAAGGCCCGGGGGCCAAACTCCATGCCCCCGGCGAAGCGGGCGACGGTCTTGCCCCGGGCGAGCAGGCTCGCGGCGTGCTCGACGGCGTCCACGCCGCTCACCGGGGTGAGCCGGGCGATGTACAGCTCGCGGGAGATCTGGCTCTTGGTGTAGCGGGGGCCCCAGTCCAGGCGGGTCCGGGCCTCGGGGGGCGCCCCCGCCGCGCCGAGCGCCGCGCCCAAGGCCAGGCCGCCGTCGCCCATGTGGGGCGTGACGAACAGGCTGCGCACCGAGGGCAAGGCCGCGATCCGCTGGTTGAGCTTCACGTTGGCGAAGGCCCCGCCGGCCACGGCGACGTCGGCGACGCCGGTTCGCTCGACCCAATAGGCCACGAAGGCGGTGACCGCGTCCTCCAGGGTGCGCTGGGCGGCGGCGGCGACCTCTTCGCGGCGAAACTGGCCGAGGGCCTGGTAGAACGGGCTCTCTTTGGTCTCGACGAGGAAGGGGCTCAGGCGGTTGAAGCCCGGGCTCACGAAGCGCAGGCGCTCGGCCATGTGCTCCAGAAGCTCCGGCGGCGGCTCGGCGTAGGCGGCGAGGCCAGTGACCTTGCCCTCGTGCCGCAGGGCGGTGAAGCCCAGCCACTCGGTGATCCGCGAGTAGAAGGTGTTCACCGCGGCGAGCCCCGACTGCGCCCAGTGCCGGTTGAGCTGCCCGACCTGACCCACCCACGCCGTCGCGCTCAGCCCGTCGCCCATGGCGTCGACGGTCAAGATCAGCGCCGTGGTGTGGGGCTGGGCGCGGTAAGCCGCGTGGGCGTGGGCCTCGTGGTGGTCCATCATCACCACCTGGGCCTTGGGGAAGCCCCGCTCCCGCAGCCGATGGGTGAGCAGGCGCTGGCTGGCCTCGACCTCGACGGCGTGCAGCCCCGTGCGCCGCAGAGCCACCTGATAGGCGATGTAGGCGCTCAAGAGCGGGTCAAACTGCCCACCCTCGGCCTTGCGGTTGTGGTGCAGGGCCGGGAAGCGCCGCAAGAGCGTCGAGGGCGTGAACGCCGTGCCGAAGACCACCCGGTCCACGTCCCGGGCCTTCACGCCGCCGGTGTCCAGAGCGGCGTCAATGGCCGCCCACGGGAAGGCGCCCGAGCCCTTCTTGCGGTCAAACCGCTCTTGAGAGCACGCGGCGAGGAGCTGTCCGTCTTGGACGAGGGCGGCGCCAGCGTCGTGGTTGTCCGCCACACCGAGGATGATCATGGGGGGAGTGTAGCCTAGGAGGGGAGTCGGGCCGCCTAAAACCACCCCAACGCCTGATTCCGCCGCCGCACATCCGCCAACGACGCCGATCCCGGCGTGGTGTACGTCTCCTCGCCATAGCTGTGCCCCGGGTAGAGCACGAGGTCACCGGGCAAGGTGGCGAGGCGCTGGGTCAAGGTGCGGCGCATCTCTTCAGCGTTGCCGCCGGGGAGGTCTACGCGGCCGCAGCCCTGCAGAAAGAGCGTGTCCCCGGCGATGAGCGCGCCTTTGCAGCGGAAACACTGGGAGCCCGGGGTGTGACCGGGGGTGTGCAGGCACTCGATCTCCACCTCGCCCACCTTCACCTTGTCGCCGGAGCTGTGGGCGGTGAGGTCGCTCACCGAGAGTTTGGTCACCGTGCGCACGCCGTGGGCCTCGGCCTCATGCACATGCACGGGGCAGGGGTTCAGCGCGAGGAGCTCGGGGAGGCCCTGCACGGTGAAGCCGAACATGGTGCCGCCGCAGTGATCGGGGTGGTAGTGGGTCACCATGGCGCCGACGACCTTCATGTCGTCTTCAGCGGCGCGGTCGAGCACGCCGCGCACGTCCCAGGCCGGGTCGATGACCACACACTCCTTCGTGACGCGGTCGCCGACGAGGTAGATGAAGTTCGCCATCTGGGCGGCGACGGGGTTCTGGCGGCCAAAGTCGCGGCCCGCGCGGAGCTGGCGAAGGTAGAGGCGGTCATCCATCGAGGGGCCCAGGGTCAGGGGTGGACCCTCCCCAAATAC
>JBEAVX010000358.1:0-2923 GCA_041160755.1 Pseudomonadota bacterium | reverse complement strand
GCAGGCCAGGGCCGCCATAGACGAGGCCGGTGTAGATTTGCACGAGGCTGGCCCCAGCGTCGAGGCGCGCCTGGGCGTGGGCCGCGCTCATCACGCCGCCGACGGAGACGATGGGCAAGCGCCCCTCGGTGAAGCGCACGATCTCATGGAGCATGTCCAGGGAACGAGCGGTGAGCGGCGCGCCGCTGAGCCCGCCCGTCTCGTTGGCCTGGGGGCTCTTGAGGCCGTCCCGCGCCAGCGTCGTGTTTGTGGCGATGACCCCGTCGATCCCCGCGTCGATCGGCGCCGTCAATGTCTCGCGCAGATCCTCGGGGCTCAGGTCGGGGGCGAGCTACACGAGCAGCGGCGTAGGGCTTGGGCGGCGTCCCGGCGTCTCATCCCGGGCGATCCGCACGGCGCTGAGCAGGGCGGTGAGCGCGGGCCCGGCCTGCAGGCGGCGAAGGTCGGGCGTGTTCGGGGAGCTGACGTTCACGACGAGGTAGTCCGCGAGCGGCGCGAACCGCCGGGCGAGGGCCGTGTAGTCATTGACGGCGTCCTCCAAGGCCGTGTCTTTGTTTTTTCCGAGGTTCACGCCGACGATGACCCCCTCGGGCCGAGGCTCGGCGAGGCGCCTCGCGACGACGTCCGCGCCGAGGCTTGGGAAGCCCAGACGGTTGATGAGCGCGTCGTCCTCGGAGAGCCGAAACACCCGAGGCTTGGGGTTCCCGGGCTGCGGGCGCGGCGTCACCGTGCCGAGCTCGATGTGCCCGAAGCCCAGCGCGGCGAGGCCCCAGAGCGCCGTGGCGTCTTTGTCATACCCGGCGGCCAGGCCGACGGCGTTTGAGAACGGCAGACCCCACACGGTCACCGGCCTCGCCCGGCGCGGCGTGTACAGCGCGCGCATGGCGCCGAGGCCGCCGGGGACGCGGGCGGCGAGGGCGGCGGCGCCTAAGGCTTGGTGGTGCGCCGCCTCGGGATCCAACACGAAGGCCAAGGGCCGCAGGAGGCTGTACATCCCTCAGGCCGCGCCGCCCTCGGGCGACTCCAGCCAGAGCTTCACCGCCTGGGCCTGCTCCGTGGGGAGCACGCCGCCCGCCTCCCAGAGATCGAGGAGCTCCGTGAGGGTGAAGACCGCGTGCATCTTGTAGCCAGCGGCCGCCAGCGCCTCGGACGCGCCGCTCTGCCGGTCGATGAGCACGACGACATCCCGCACAGTGAGCCCGGCCTCTTCGAGCTTGGCGATGGCCTCAAACTTGCTGCCGCCCGTGGTGGCGAGATCGTCGATGATCACCGCCCACTCGCCCCGCACATAGCCGCCCTCGATCTCCGCCCGGGTGCCATAGGCCTTGGCCTCACGGCGGGGGTAGATGAGCGGCCAGCCGCCCAACAACGAGACGGCGGTGCCGATGGGCAGAGCCGCGTAGGGCAGGGCCGCGAGGCGGTTGAAGCGCAGGCCGCGCAGCTTGGGCAGGTACGCCGCGCAGGCCGAGAGCAGCAGGCGCGGATCACTCACGAGCGCCCGGAGATCGATGTAGATCGGCGAGGTCTTGCCCGACTTGAGGGTGAACTCGCCGAAACGAACACAGCCCGCGGCGACCAGCCCCCGGGCGAGCTCCATCCGGGCATCCTTGCTGTTTGACGACGCCGGGGCGGGCAAGGCCGGGCGAGGGGCGGTCGTGACGGCCCGGGCCTCGTTGATCTCATCCCGCATCGAGCGGGCGGCCTCGGCGGGGTCTTTGGCCCGGGAGATGCCACGCGAGGCGTTGATCAGGCAGCCCAAGCCGTCCGCGCGGATCCCGGCCTGCACGGCGCGGGCGAGGTCGCCGCCTTGGGCGCCGACGCCAGGGATGAGGAACCACAGCTCCGGCGCGCGCGCCCGAAGCGAGCCGATGACCTCGGGCTGGGTGGCGCCGACGACGAGGCCCAGGCTGCCCGCGCTGCCCCAGCGCCGGGCGAGGTCGGCCACACGCTCATGCAGGCGCAGGAGCTCCCCTTCGCCGATCACCCACAGATCTTGCACGGCGGCGGCGCCGGGGTTGGACGTGCGGCAGAGCAAGAACGCGCCTTTGCCCTCGCGGCTCAGAAACGGCGCGATGGCGTCTTCGCCGAGGTAGGGGCTGAGCGTCACGGCGTCGGCGGCGAGCTGCTCAAAGGCGGCGTCGGCGTAGGCCGTCGCGGTCGAGGCGATGTCGCCGCGTTTGGCGTCGAGGATGACGGGGATGTCCTCGTCGATGTTGTCGATCACCTCGGCCAAGGCCGCGTGGCCTTCAGCGCCCAGGGCCTCAAAGAACGCGACGTTTGGCTTAAACGCCGCGGCGTAGGGGGCCGTCGCGTCGATGATGCGCAGGCAGAAGTCCCGGGCGGCGGTCGCGGTGAAGCTCGGCAGATCCTCGGGGTGAGGGTCCAATCCGACACAGAGCAGGCTGTCAGCGGCCCGGGCGCGGGCCTCCAGACGCTCGAAGAACGACGGCGTAGCGACGGCGGGAGGCGATTTGGACGACATGCGGCGGCTCCTTAAGCCCGGCCCAGGACCATAGCGACGAGCGCCATGCGGACGTAGAGGCCATACTCGATCTGGCGGAAGTACGCGGCGCGTGGATCGTCGTCGACGTCCATGCTGATCTCCCCGACGCGGGGGAAGGGGTGCATCACGATCATGTCGGGCTTCGCCGCGCGTAAGGTCTCTGGCGTGATGACGTAGGCGCCACGCACGGCCTCATAGGCCTGCACGTCGTCAAACCGCTCCTTCTGGACGCGGGTGACGTAGAGCACGTCCGTCTCGGCGAGCACCTCATCCAGCTCGGTGTGCTGGGTGAACGGCAGGCCCGCCGCGTTTAGCTCCTCGCAGATCTCGGGGGGCATCGGCAGGCTCGTCGGCGACACGAGGCGCAGAGTGACCTTGTACGAGCACAGAAGGCGGGCCAGGCTATGAACGGTGCGGCCA
>JBEAVX010000912.1:0-5260 GCA_041160755.1 Pseudomonadota bacterium | reverse complement strand
GTCTTGCAGGAGCGGGTTGGTGCGGATCGTCTCTTCATCCCGGCTGAGCATGTCGGTGACGACCTTTCGGTAGGTCTCCCGGAACGTGAAGCCGCCCATCTCGATGAACGGCGTGCGCTCTAACCAGGCCTCGACCTGATCATGGAGGCTGCCGACCTGCTCGGTCTGGTTCACCCGATCGCGGTCGGCGCCCTGCAGCCGGGCGTCGAAGGGTTTGTCCTCAAAGTTGATGCGGTCTTGGCGACGAAGGCCCAGGCGCACCTCGATCTGGCGGAACTGCGCGGACTGAAAGCCCGAGGCCGGGACGAGGTGGTCGCGGAAGTCGAGGAAGTCAAGCGGCGTCATCGTCTCCAGCACGTCGAGCTGGTGCACGCCGAGCTTGAGGATCTCCCAGATGCGGCCCAGCAGCCGCGCGGCGGTGCCGACGTCGCGGTCATCGACGTGATCCGCCGAGAAGATGCCCTGAACGGCGTCCATCTCGAACAAGATCTGCTTGAACCACAGCTCGACGTGCTGGAGACGATGACGCCGCTCGACTTCTTGGACTTCCGCGACCACCTCGTCCCGGCCTCGGGCTTTCAGTCCGCGCAGTTCCGCCAGATCGAGGTGCGCCTGGGCCTTCGACGCCAAGATCGCATCAACTTTGAGGACAAACCCTTCGACGCCCGGCTGCAGGGCGCCGACCGCGACCGGGTGAACCAGACCGAGCAGGTCGGCAGCCTCCACGACCAGGTTGAGGCCTGGCTGGAGCGCACGCCGTTCATCGAGATGGGCGGCTTCACGTTCCGGGAGACCTACCGAAAGGTCGTCACCGACATGCTCAGCCGGGATGAAGAGACGATCCGCACCAACCCGCTCCTGCAAGACGCCGAGCGGGAGCTGGAGCTCGCCGGGCTCAAGCGCGCCCAGGTCAAGTTTGACGCGCTCTTTGACGAGTCGATCCACGCCGCCCAACGTGAGGAGGGCGGCTGGCGCCTCTCTTGGCGGGCGCTCCAGGCCGCCTTGTTCATCACGCTCTACCGCGATGAGCCCGCGCTCCAGGTGCCGTTCACCTTGCTCTCTCGCATGATGGACATCGACGAGACGCTCACCATCTGGCGTTACCGCCACAGCCTCATGGTGCAGCGCATGATCGGCCTCAAGATCGGCACCGGGGGCTCGTCAGGGCACCAGTACCTGCGCCGCACCGCCGAGCAGCACCGCGTCTTCGGCGATCTCTTCGCGCTCTCGACCTTCTTGATCCCCCGCTCGGCCCTGCCGCCTCTGCCCGACGCCGTGCGCGCCGAGATGGGGCTCACCTACAGCCGCAAGGGCTGAGCGCGCCGAGCGCCAGACATGGAAAAGCCCCGAGTTTGACCGCGCAGGCAGCGATCAAAGACGGGGCTTATCTACCCTCAGGATAGCGAGGGCTCGTGGCCCCCGCAAGCGCGGGCGAAAAAAATGGACGAGGGCGACTAGATCGCCTCCTTCGCCTCCTGATCAAGCCGGTGCGAGAGCTTCTCGTACATGTCACGGCACTCGTACCGCTCGGGGCGGGCCATCCGCTCGATGCCGGCGCGGGGGTGCACGTTGAAGAAGCCGGTGATGGCGTAAGGCAGGTGGTAACCCCAGCGCAGCTCGTCCCGCATCGTGGCGTACTCGTCCACGAGCTCAAGGATCGGCCGCACGTCGTAGCGGGGGTTGTCTAGGTAAAAGAGCAGGAGCTCCAGCGGGCAGTTGCCAGCGCCGCGGCCCATGCCGTGCACCGTGGCGTCTACGAAGTCCACGCCCTCGTCGATGGCGGCGATGGAGTTCGCGAAGGCCTGCTGCTGGTTGTTGTGCAGGTGAACGCCGACCTTGATGCCTTCGCCCAGGTAGTTCATGTACTTACGGACGAGGTACCGCACATGGTAGGGGAAGAGCGCGCCGAAGCTGTCGACCAAGGCGACGTTGTCCACACCGGAGACGGCGAGGCGCTTGAGGCAGGCGTCGACCTCGTGGGGGTCCAGCGTCGAGACGGCCATGACGTTCATGAACGTCTCGTAGCCTTGGGACTGGGCGCGGTCTTTGAGGCGCAGGGCCTCGTCGAGCTGGTGGGCGTAGGTGGCGATGCGCACGACGTCGATGACGCTCTCGCCCCGGGCGGGGATGTCTTCAGGATCGGCCTTGCCCACGTCGAGCATCACGGCGACCTTCATCCGGCGGCGCTCGGGCAGCACCCGGCGAAGGGTGGCCTCGTCGCAGAAGCGCCAGGCGCCGTTCTTCTCGCGGCTGAAGGCGCCGTCGCGGCTGCGGTAGCCGATCTCCATGTAGTCCACCCCCGCCACGTCTAAGGCGGCGGCGGTGCGGCCGACGAGATCCTCGTCAAAGTGCCAGTCGTTGCAGATGCCGCCGTCACGAATGGTGCAGTCCAGCACCCGAATTCGGCGGCGCCGATCGGTCACGAGCCCATCGGGACAGCAACGAACACGATAATCCAGGCCCATCGGAACCCTCCTGCGCCCGACGTCCTTCGTCGGCGACCCCAAACTTATAGCAGGCCATGACCAACCGCCACCGCCGACTGACCGTCCCCCCCATCCGTTGCCCGAAGTGTGGCGCCACCATGCCCGCCTTGGACCGCTGCGGGGCCTGCGGCGCCCGTTATGGCCAACGAATCGGGCTCCCGGCGCTCTACACCGAGGCCGAGGTGCGCGGCACGGACCGCCTCTTGCGCGCGATCTACAACGTCAGCGGCAAGCTCCATGATCCGGCGGTGCGGCTCCTCCTCGGGCCGCTGGACGGCTTTGATGAGCCGACGCTGCGCGAGGCGATCCTCGACCGCTTCCACCCCAAGCCCGACGGCCTGCTCCTCGATCTCGGCTGCGGCACGGGCCAAGAGCTGCTGCGCCTCGCGCGGCGTTACCCCGACGCGGCCCTGGTCGGCGTGGACCTCTCCCCCGGCATGATGCGGGAGTGTGTACAGAACCTGGCCCACGCAGGCGTCGAGGCCTGGCTCGCCTTCGCCGACGCCCACCACCTGCCCTTTGAGGACGAGAGCTTTGACGGGCTGATCCATGTGGGCGGCGTGAACAACTTCCGCGACAAACGCCAGGCCCTCGCCGAGGCCCTGCGGGTGGTGCGGCCTGGGAGCCCGGTCTTGTTCGTCGATGAGCAGCTCGACCCCGCGCGGTCCCACTCCCCGCTGCACCAGCTCGCCTTCGACCTGCTCACCTGGTACGACCCCGACCCCCGGGCCCCGGCGCACCTCATGCCGCCCGAGGCCGAGCACGTCACCGTGCAGCAGATCTCCCGCTTCTACTACGCCTTGAGCTGCCGCAGACGCCTCAGAGCTTGAGGCCGAACAGGCGGTCGCCCAAGGTGAAGTGTTCGCCGCCGTCGAAGTCGATTACCGCGCCGTTGAGCCACCCGGCGCGGGGGTCGAGGAGCAGCTCGACGAAGTCCGCGACGTCCTCGACGGTGGTGTGGCGGCCCATCGGGTTCGCCTCCACGACGGCGGCGAGGGTGGCCTCGTGGGTCGGCATGCGCTGAAACGCGGCGGTGGGCGTCGCCCCGAAGCGCAGGCCGTTCGTGCGGACGCCCTCACGGCCGAGCTCGTTGGCCATGTATTTGATGTAGGCCACGAGCGCGGCCTTCGACGCCCCGATGGCGCAGAAGCCCCGGGCGACGATCTCGTCCATGGTGTTCGGCAAGGCGAGGAGCTGCCCGCCGCGGCGGATGAGCCCGGCGCTGACGAGGGCCTGCCCCCAAAAAAGGAAGCTGTGGGCCATGATCTCGAAGGTCTTCAACACCTGCTTGGGGTGAAGCTGGACCTTGGGATCGTCAGAGCGGATGAGCCCCGAGGATCCGTCCGCGCAGGCGTGCACGACCATGTCGAGCTGGTCACCGGCGAGGATCTCTATGACCTGCTCGGTGAGCCCAGCGATGTTCTCAAGCCGCCCGGCGTCGCCTTGGAGGAGCACACAGCGCCCACCGCTCGTGGCGGCGGTGGCCAGAAGCGCGGCGGCCTCCTCAGGAAAATTACCCCGATGAACGCCGATGATGTTGGCGCGTGAGGTCTGGAGGAGGCGCTGACAGATCGCGCCGCCTGCGCCTACGGTACAGCCCAACACCAACACCCAGGGACGCTCGCTCACGACGACTCCAAGCGCAGATTCGTCCCCATAACCAACCTCAGCGCGCCTTCACCCTCCCCCTCGACGACCTCAGGCCCAGGGCAAACCCCGTGGTCCAGGATTCTCCCCTTCCCTCAACGGCTTGAGCAAGGTGTTGATCCCTGCGCGTACAGCCGCGTCAAGGGCGCCGACGGGGTCCGCCGCAGCGGGATCCGGCAGGATCGGCCCCAACAGCCGCGTGGTGAGCTTCACCGGTTTTGACGGCCCAAAAGGCAGGTTGTGGCTGCCCAACGGCAAACAGACCGGGAGCAGATCGGTGCCGGTGAGGCGCTTGGAGAGCCGGTAGCCGTCTCCCACCACCTCGTAGAGATCGTCCGCGCCTTCGGTGACGAAGAGCACGATCGGCAGGTTGTGCCGCAGGGCGAGGCGGGCGTAGCCTTGGCGTTGGCCCCAGTCGAGCGTGTAACGCACCCGGCTCGACCGAAAACACTCGCGGCTGCCGCCGGGCAGAACCAAGAGCGGCTCCCCGGCGCCGAGAAGCTCGCCCAGGCGGGGCTCCTCACCGCTCACGAGGCCGAGGCCCCGGCACAGCCCCGCCATGCCCGGCACCCCAAACCACACCGCGTGGGAGACGCCCCGCACGGCGCGCCCTCGGCGGCGGTAGAGCGTCATCGCCAACAAGAAGGCGTCGATGGCCGGGCGCCCGTGGTAGCCGACCAACAAGCAGGCGCCCTCGGGGACACGCTCCAAGCCGTAGACGTGGTGGTCGTGGCGGCGCGCGAGGCGGTCAAAGAAGGGCATCATCCGCGCGAGGAGCGCCGGATCGACGCCGCCGGGGCCCTGGCCGGGCGCGCCGTCGCCTGGTCCGCTAATCCACACGCAGGACCGCCGCGCCATACGCCACGCCCGCGCCGATGGCCATCATCAAGACGTGGTCGCCGGACTTGGGGCCGTCGGCCCGGCTGAGCAGCTCGTGCAGCCCGAAGGGCACCATCGCGCTCGGCACGTTCCCTGTGCGATGCACCACCCGGGGCACCCGATCAGAGGGCAGATTGAGCCGGATGATCAGCCGCTCCAGCCACGCCGCGTTGGGCTGGTGCGGGGCCACCCAGTCCATCTGCGCGAGGGTGAGCCCGGCCTGCGCCAAGGCCGCGTCAACGGCCTGG
>JBEAVX010000701.1:0-3738 GCA_041160755.1 Pseudomonadota bacterium | reverse complement strand
CGGTGAGGGCGAGGACGAGCGCGAGGCTCAGGCGAACAGAAGACATCGGGACCTCCAGCGAAGCGCGGACGTTTTGGTATAGCCACGCTTGGGGTTGGGCTCAAGTGGGATGGGTCAGGTTATAGTATTGACATGACAATACCAGTCTTGATCCTCCATCTCAACACCGTGGCGCTGGCCGCGGAGTTTGACGTCGGCGCCGGGTTCGAGTTCGTCGGCCTCGCCACCTCGGGCTCAAACGACGTCGGCGTCGCCCAGGCCGAGCTTGACGCGCGCCTGGGCGTGGGCCCGCTGCGCCTGCGGGTAGACGTCGATCTCCTTGGCCCAGGCCCCTTCGGGACCGAGACGCGCACCGGCACCGGCGCGCTCAAGCCGTTCCCGGAGTGGGGCGCGGCGATCATGGGCGCCCCGAAGGGCTGGATGATCGCCACGGGCTTTCAGCCGCACCCGGTCAACAACGAGCAGGTCGATGGCTGGTCGAACCTCTTCGTGCCGTACACGATGGGCTTCACCGAGCTGTGGCCGGGCTACTTCTTGGGCATCCGGGCCCAGGGCGGCGCGATGGACGGCGATCTCATCACGAGCGTCTGGGGCGGCGCGCGCAGCGACATGGCCTTCTCCGAGGATGGCCTCGTCTTCGGCGGCAGCGCGGCCTTGGCCGGGCGCAGGCGGGAGGAGGTCCGCGCCCGGGCGGCCTTGGCGGTCTTCCCCGTGGAGCGGCTCCTCCTGGCCTCGGCGAGCGTGGCGATCCCCGTCGGCGACTCGGTGAAGATCCTCGGCGACGGCACCTTAGGCGCCGGGGACGGCCTCCGGGGCTCCTTGGCGGGCACCCTCGTGCTCTTCCCCGACTGGCAGGTCAGCCCGGCGATGCGCATCGAGGGCGCCGAGGGCCTGGGCTCCCCCTGGGCGCTGGACGCGGGCGTCGCCTGGAGTGCCGACGACGCCCTTCGGGTGAAGCTCTCCGGCCGGGTCGAGAGCGGCGAGGCCTGGCTCTACGCCGGGGTCTCGCTCATCGACGACGTCGAGCCGGGCAAAGGCTGGCGCTTCGCCCACTGAGCGCCCTCAACGAACCCGGTGCTCCAGGCGCCGAAGCTCGCCGTGGACCTCGATCTCCCAGGTCACGCGGATGCCGCGCCGGTCGTCCGTCGCGGGCTCGACGTCCATATGAACGTTCAGGTGGTCGCCCGGGGCGAGCTCGATGGGCTTGATCGGGAAGTAGATCTGCTTCCAGTGGGTCAAGGGGTCGCTCGGCCCGGACGGGAGCTGAAGGTTCGGGGCCATGTCCAGGACGAACCAGCCCGCGAGGCCCCGCACGACGCCACCCTCAGCGAAGGTCCACGAGGCGTCGCCGCCGGGGATCTCGGGGATCGGCCAGTCGAATCGGGTGACGCGCTGGCCCGGCGCGAGCAGGTGCGTGGGGTCGATCTCCGTGGTGCGCCCACGGCGGAGGCTCGCCTCCCGGAGGATGGTCTGGTCGAAGCCGTCGCGGCCATCGAAGGGGTCGACGGTCTCGTTGTACAGGGTGGGATCGCCGACCGGCGCGACGTGCAGCTCGACGCCGTTGGGCACGATCGCGCCGCCGGGCTTGAGGTTCTTCTGCATCGCCTGGGCGAGGTCCGGGCCGCCGCCCTCAGCCACGGCGAACTGCCCGATGGTCTCCGAGACGATGACGTCCACCTTCTCGGGGAGCTCGACCCGGGCGAAGTCGCCGCGCACAAACTGGATGACGTCGCCATAGCCCGAGGCCCGGGCGACCTCCTTCGCCGTGTCGAGGAGCGCCGAGCGATCGACGGCGTAGACCTTTCGCGCGCCGGCCTGGGCGGCGAGCAAGGCCAAGATGCCGTTGCCCGTGCCGCAGTCCATCACGACCATGCCCGGCTTGACCACGGCCTGAATCGCGGCCTTGAAGGCGTCTACCCGGGGCCGGTCGGCCAACATGCGGCGATGAACGTCCACATCGGCGTAGTTCTCGAAGAAGACCGGCGTGTCCGCGGCGCGCTCCTCGGTGACCAGGATGCCGATCTCCGCGAGCTGCTTGAACGCGGAGACCCCGGAGGGCCCAAAGAGCGAGGCGACCTCGGACTCCGCGCGGGGGGTGGTGCAGAACGCCATCAGGCTCACGACAGGCGGCGGGACACGCGCCGAGACGCCATGGGAGGCGGAGCGGACGAGGATCGCGCCGTCGGGCTGAAACGCGGCGGAGAGATCACCTAGGCGGACGAGCTTCACACGGACTCCTTTTCATTTCGCTGGCGCCCTGTTCTCGCAAAACTCGGCGTGAGAATCAAGGCCCCCCAAACAGAACTTTGCGCGGCGGCGCTTTACGGCGGCCCTCGGGCGCTACACTCCTCAATCGCCCGCCGGAGTGAGCCGATGCCCCTGTTTCAGCGCCCGCCCCAGACCCCTGACGAGCTCGCCGCCTGCGCGCCTTTGGCCATCGGCCCGGAGAAGGTGCAGGACATGGACGAGGAGACCTGGCTGCGCGAGGTCTACCGAGGCGAGGGCGTGCCCCAGCTCACCGTGCGCGCGGTGATCATGGGCTCGGTCTTGGGCGGGCTCTTGGCGTTCACGAACCTCTACATCGGCCTCAAGACCGGCTGGGCCTTGGGCGTGGCGATCACGGCCTGCATCCTGTCGTTCGCGCTCTCGAACCTGCTGGTCAAGATCGGCGTGATGAAGACGCCGCTGACGATCTTAGAGACGAACTGCATGGCGTCGGCGGCCAGCTCGGCGGGCTACTCCACCGGCGGCACGATGGTCTCGGCCATCGCCGCGCTCTTGCTGTTGACCGTGACGCCGGAGAACCCCAAAGGCACCCACCTCGGGCCGATGATCTTGGTGCCCTGGACGGTGTTCCTCGCCGGGCTGGGCACGGTGTTGGCGATCCCGATGAAGCGCAACCTCATCAACCAGGAGCGCCTGCGGTTCCCCTCGGGCACCGCCGCCGCCGCCACCTTGCAGTCGCTCTACTCCGCAGGCGGCGACGCCATCGTGAAGGCCCGCACCCTGCTCGTCTCGGCGGCGGTGGGCGCCATCTTCCCCCTGCTCATCGACCTGCCCCTGCGCACCGTCACCGATCCCAAGACCGGCGAGACGTCCAAGACGGGCATCCTCCCGGCCGACACGCCGATCTTCGACATGCTGCCCGCCCGGGGCGGCGAGACGGTGGACGGCGTGTTCACGGCGTTTAAGCCCTCGGACTGGACGATCACCTTCGACAACAACCCGGTGATGATCGCCGGGGGCATGTTGGTGGGCCTGCGGGTGACGTTCTGGATGTTCGTCTCGGCGGTGACCTTGGCGTATTTTGTTGGGCCCGCCGCGTATGAGTGGGAGTGGCTGAGCGCGGTGACGGGCAACCCCCTGCGCGCGGCGACGGCGCCGTACAAGGCCTGGAAAGAGGTCGGGCTGTGGTTCGGCGCGCCGATCCTCGTCGCCTCGGGGCTCTTTGGCTTCGCGACGCAGTGGCGCACCATCCTGCGGGCGCTCTCGTCCTTGGGCGGCGGCGGCGCGGCGGCGGCCAGCGCTGGCCCCGAGGCCCGCTCCGCGTCGGGCTTGACCGCGAAGGACGTCGAGGTGCCGATGTCGTGGTTCATCGTCGGCGGCCTCACCTCCGGCGCGGGCGTGATCGCCGTGGCGGCGACAGCCTTTGAGGTGCCCGTTCATTACGGCGTGCTCGCCGTCGCCATGACCTTCTTGCTCTCGTTGGTCGCCTGCCGGGCCACGGGCGAGAGCGAC
>JBEAVX010000663.1:0-4802 GCA_041160755.1 Pseudomonadota bacterium | reverse complement strand
GTGAGCGAGGCCGACACGCCCGGCGCGAGCTGCACAAGCCCCGCTCCTGGATCCCGCACCGCCGCGACGAGGGCCCCCCAGAAGCGGGCCTCCCCGCCCGGACTCGCCGCCACGAGGGCGGCGGCGCCAGCGCCAACGAGCGACGCTCGACCGCCTGCGTCACAGAGGATCCACGTCGCCCCGTCGGCTTCAGCGAGGGCCGCGAGCGCCGCCCTCGCCGCGCTCACCGTGAAAGGGTCAGGAGCGAGGTCATGGCCCCCAAACCGCTCAGACATCGTCTCTCCTTTGTTCCCTGCGACGTCGCTCGTGTGGCACCATCCTGCGCCACCCGAACGGCCGTCGATACGCCGCGCTCAGGTCCGGTCAGAGGTGAGCGCCGCGGCCTCGTCCTCAAACTTGCCCTTGCCCCACTCCGTGTCCTGCTCGGACCGCGCCTTCGCGGCGCGCGCGGCCTGGGCCGCGGCTTGACGCGCGCGCTTCTCCTCTTGAAGCTCGACGAGGTGGTGGTGTGTGGTGAAGAACGGCAAGCTCTTGCCGACCGCATCCGCCACCGACCCGAAGCCGTGCTGGTCCAGCCGCGCGTTGAGCCCCGAGATCAGCTCCGAGACCATCTCAAAGCCCTGGAGCATCGGCCCGGTGCAGGACTGAACGGTGTTGGCGCCGACAAGAATGTGCTCAAACGCATCATCGGCGCGGGTGACGCCGCCGATGCCCGAGATGGACACGCCGGGGAGCGCCTGGGCGATCTCCGCGACCATCCGCAGGGCGATGGGCTTCACGGCGGTGTACGAGGTGCCGCCGGGGGTGGAGTGGCCTTCGACGGTGGGCAGAGGGCGCAGGTTGTCGAGGTTGATGCCGATCACGCCCAGCACGGTGTTGATCGCCGAGATGCCCGACGCGCCGCCGGCCACCGCCGCCCGGGCGGGCTTGGTGATGTCGGTGATGTTCGGCGTCATCTTCGCCCAGACGGGGATCTGAACGGCCTCGACCACCCAGCGCGTGACCTCCTCGACCTGCCGGGGATCCTGGCCCATCGCCGCGCCCATGCCGCTCTCGGGGTGGCCGTGGGGGCAGGAAAAGTTCAGCTCAAGCGCGTCTACGCCACAGGCCGCGGCGCGACCGGCGATCTCTTGCCACCGGTCCTTGTTGTAGCACTCCATGATGCTGGCGATGAGCGGACGGTCGGGGAAGGCGTCCTTCGTCTCCTTGTAGTAGTCCTCCCAGGCCTCAAAGCTGAGGTCGGAGATGAGCTCGATGTTCTGGAAGCCGACCACGTCGCCGCTCGGGCTCAGCAGCTTGCCGTAGCGCGGCTGCACGTTGACGACGTGGCTGTCGGTCAACGCGGCGGTCTTGGCGACGACGCCACCCCAGCCGGCCTTGAACGCCTTGATCATCACCCGCGCGTTTGTGCTCGGCGGCCCTGAACCGATGACGAAGGGGTTCGGAAAGCGCACGCCGTTGACGAGAATCGACAGGTCAGCCATGAACGGGACTCCGTTGAGCAGTGATCCATGATTCTACCAGAGGCGCCGACGCCGGTCACCCCTTCGTGTCAAATCGCGGTATGATGTGGCCCGAATCTCCCCAATGGAGGACACGATGTCCCGCTCCTCGCTCCTGCTGCTCTCCCTCTCCGTCACCCTCGGCGCCTGCGCGGGCAAAGACGACGACGACACCACCCCCAGCGAGTCCGCGATCCCGGAGATCGACGAGGACGGCGACGGCTCCCCCTCCTCTGAAGACTGCGATGACAGCGACGCCAGCCGCGCCCCGGGGCTCACCGAGGTCTGCGACGGCGTCGACAACAACTGCGATGACGAGGTGGACGAGGGCTTGGGCGCGGTGTGGTACGCCGACGCCGACGCCGATGGCTTCGGCGACGACGCCAACACCACGACCGCGTGTGAGGCCCCCGAGGGCTTCACGAGCCAAGGGGGAGACTGTGACGACGGCGACGCCACGGTGTATCCGGACGCCGCCGAGCGCTGTGAGGGCCTCGACAACGACTGCGACGGCGCCATCGACGAGGACGTGCAGACGAGCTGGTTCCGCGACGCCGACAGCGACGGCCACGGCGACGCCACGAGCCCCTTGGAGAGCTGCGATCCCCCGGCGGGCTACGCCTCCTCCAGCGACGACTGTGACGACACCCGCGCCGAGGTCTCGCCCTCGGACGCCGAGATCTGTGACGCGTTGGACAACAACTGTGACGGATCTATCGACGAGGGCGTGACGACCACCTACTACCTCGACGCCGACGGCGACAGCTACGGAGACGCCGACTACACCACCGCCGCCTGCAGCCTGCCCGCGGGCTACGCCACCACCTCGACTGACTGTGACGACAGCACGGCGAGCGCGAACCCCGGCGCCGATGAGCTCTGTGACAGCATCGACAACAACTGTGACAGCAAGGTAGACGAAGACAGCGCCATCGACGCGCCCACCTGGTACATCGACTACGACAAGGACAGCTACGGCTCCACGGCCTACACCAAGGTACAGTGCAGCCAACCCTCGGGCTACACCGCGCTCAGCACCGACTGTGACGACACCACGGCGAAGACCTACCCCGGCGCCGCCGAGTACTGTGACGGCGTAGACACCGACTGCGACGGCACCAAAGACGAGGGCGACGCCTTAGACGCCGACGTGTACTACCGCGACGCCGATGGCGACACCTACGGCGACCCGGGCAGCACCACGACCTCCTGCAGCCTGCCCACGGGCTACGTCACCGACAGCTCCGACTGTGAAGACGGCGCGGCCACGGCCTACCCCGACTCGACCGCCACGGAGACGCCGAAGGACGGCATCGATCAGGACTGCGACGGCGAGGACCTCTGCACCGATCTCAACTGTGATGGTTTGCCCGACGTCGTCCTGGCCGCGCACTACACCGGCAGCAAATACACCGCCGGGCTCTACCTCTACATGAACCAAGGCAGCGGCAAGTTCTCCTCGGCGAAGGTCACGACGCTCACGTCGTATGGCAGCTACGGCTACCAGGTCGGCGACCTCGATCAAGACGGCTACCAGGACGTCGTGATCGCCAACTATTACAACGACAGCGGCTACTCCATCAACTCGATGGTGTACTGGGGCTCGGCCGCCGGGTACTCCACCGCCGACAGCACCGCCTTGGCGACCACCGGCGCGACTCGCGTGCTGATCGAAGATCTCAACCTCGACGGCTGGGACGATCTGACGTTTGTGTCGCATTACAACGGCTCAAACTACACAGTAGACAGCATCATCTACTTCGGCAGCGCCTCGGGCTTCTCGACGAGCCGAACGACGACCCTCTCGACGCCGGGCGGCTGGGAGGGACTCGTCGAGGATCTCGACAGCGACGGCTATCCCGACCTCGTCTTCTGCAACTACTACTCGGGCTCCAGCTACAGCACCAACAGCTACATCTACTGGGGTAGCTCCGGCGGCTACAGCAGCTCCGACCGCACGAGCTTGCCGACCTTGGGCTGTCACGACGTAGACACCGCCGACTTCAACGCCGATGGCTACCCCGACATCGCCTTCGCCCACCACTACGACGGCAGCTCCTACTCCACGTCGAGCTACGTCTATTATGGGTCGGCGTCGGGGTACTCCACGGCGTATCGGGCGAGCTTGACCACCTACGGTTCCTTGGGGGTCGAGGTCGGCGACTTCGACGGCGACGGCTACGAAGACGTCGCGTTTGGCGGTTACCACACCGGCTCGTGGTCGAGCACGGCCTACACCCGCGTCTATTACGGCTCGGCGCTGGGCCTCTCGTCGAGCGTCTACGACCAGATCGCGAGCAATGGCGCCTACCGTGTTGAGGCCGAGGATCTCGACCGGGACGGGTACACCGATCTCGTCGTGCCCCACTACTACAATGGGTCTAGCCACTCCACCACGTCGTATGTCTACTACGGGAGCGCCACGGGCATGAGCAGCTCCAACAGCGACAGCATGACCACGCCCGGGGGCCCGATCAGCGTCGCCATCGGTGATCTGAGCGGCGATGGGTCCCCGGATCTGGTCTTCGCGGGCTATTACTCGGGCTCGTGGTCCTCGACGGCGTACTCCCTCATCTTTAACGGATCGTCCTCCGGCTACACCTCGACGCCGAGCGTGAGCAGCCTCGCCGATCGCGGCGTGTGGGGCAAGCCCGTGCTCGTGGGCAACACCGCCTGGTGAGGGTTACGCTCAACTTACGGAGGTCGAATGCGCTCGGTCTGGCTGATGCTGCTGATGTCCCTGACAGGATGCTACAAGAACACCGTGTACTTGGGCCCACCGCCGGGCCTCGACACCTATGAGGAGCGCGCCGCGTTCGTGTTCTGGGGGGCGCTCCCCGAGCACGAGATCGACATGAACCTGGTCTGCCCCCAAGGCGTGTCGCGCATCGAGGAGGAGCAGAACTTCGGGGACGGCGTCATCGGCTGCTGCACCCTGGGCTTCGTGCGCACGGTGAGCGTCAAGGTCACCTGCGCCGACGGCAAGGCGTTCTCGATCGTGCCACAAGCAGAGTTAGGCGGGAGCTGGGTGCTCCCGGTGGAGGGCTGAGATGTTGATCCTGTTCACGCTGATGGCCTGTCTCAAGATCACCTACACCTCTGGCCCGGCGCCGATCACCACGCCCGAGCAACATCAGGAGTGGCATCACCGCTTCGCCAGCGGCATGATCGAGGCCCCTGGCCCCTTTGACGCGGGCGCGGTGTGCCCGAGCGGCGTCGCCCAGGTGCGCACCGAGGTCACCGTGGCGAACTCCTTCGCCTCCGCGGCCGCCAACCAGGTCGGCGCGGCGGTGGGCGTAG
>JBEAVX010000627.1:0-3457 GCA_041160755.1 Pseudomonadota bacterium | reverse complement strand
GCACGCCTGCGCATCGACCTCAGCTCGTCGAGCTTCCCGGCCTTGCACAACCACAGCAACCGCGCCGGAGCTTGGGCCGACCAGACCGGCGTAGACCTCGCGACGCAGACCGTGCTCGTCGGCGAGGGCCGGGCGGTGTTGACCTTGCCGATCGTGCCTTAGAGCACCACCGCCCCGCGCCCCAGCGCCAGGTTGAGCCCCCGCACCGCGTGGGACGAGTCGCCGACGATGTCTTTGTAGAGCTGGGGGTTCTTCGCCTTGATCTCGGGGAGGTTGTCGAAGGCGCCCAGGGCCTTGAGCGTGCGGGTGGTCTCGATGGTGAGGTTCACCGCGTCGTTGAGCTTCTGCTGCTCGGCGGCGTCGGGGGTGTAGAGCCCCAGCGCCATGAGCTTGTGCGCGCTCTCCAGCCAGTGGCCCAAAAACTTGAGCTGCTGGACCATGAGGATGAGGCGCATCGAGGGCTGCTGGGTGATGGCCTGGCCGTAGAGGTTGGTCTCTTCAGTGAGCCGCCAGAACAGGAGCTTGCCTTGGGCCTGGAGCTTCTGGCGCTCGGCCTCGCCGCCGAAGCCGCGGGCGACGGCATAGGCGCTGCCTTGAAGCAGGTGGGCGCCGCCGCAGGTGTACTTAAAGATGCCTTGGCCACGCTTCACGAACGGGCCGCCGGAGGCCATCGCCGTGACCAGCTCTTGGCTCTCGCTGGCCAAGACGTGGACCTGGAGCTCGACGAGCTTGTCGAGGCTCATGGCGGTGCCGTTCGTCGCCGTCCAGCGCAGGCCTTTGGGCGCCCAGGCCGCGAGGGCTTGCACCGCCCAGGGCATGTCGTTGGGCGAGTCGAAGGAGGTGCGGGTGCCGTCGGCGCTCAGGTACGTCGTCATCAGGCTGTGCTGCCAGGCGTCCGCCAGGGTGAGCTCCTCTTCGCCGACCTTCACCACCCGAGACGGCGTGAGCCCGATCTCGCTGAGGTTCTTGAGGGTGAGGTCGGTGTGGGGCTCGACGCTCAGCTCGCCCATCGTGCGCGGGAAGTGCGGCAGGCGCTCGCCGTGGATGACCTCGACCTGGGCGAAGCGCTCAAAGAGGTGCTCGATCGCCGGGCGACCGTTGGTCAACACGAGGCCCTCGCCTCGGGCCAACAGGGCGTGGGTGATCGCCCAAGGGTCTTCAGGGTCGGCGGCGTACTGGTCGACCACCGCGCCGAGCACCTCCAAGGTCTTCTCGACGTCGGGGCCCGCCGGGGCGGGGTAAGGCGTCTTGAGGGCCTGTTTGGGGCCTTCAGGCTCGGGCAAGGCAGGGGACGCGGCGGCGGGCGGGGGCTCCGTCGCCTCAGGCGGCTTGGGGGCCTCAGCCTCCCCGGCGCAGCCCACGGCCAAAACGAGCAGGGCGAGACCGGCGCGGCTCATGGGGCCTCAGCGGCCTCAGCAGCCTCGGCGGCGGCGCGCTCGGCCTCTTCAGCCTGGGCGTCGAGGTAGGCCTGCATGGCGTCGAGGCGGATGATGCGGTCGCGGTCGACGCAGTAGAGGATGTCGTCCTGGGCGGCGATGCGGGGGCGCACCAAGGAGAGATCCGACATCTTCACCTTGTACTCCAGCTTCTTGGGCGTCTTGTACTTAAACGCCCAGCCCTGGTCGGTGACGATCCAGATGCGGTTGTCCTCGTCGATGGTGATGTCGAGGTCTTCGTAGCCCAGGCCGAGCTGATCCGTAGACCAGATGACGCCGTGGCGGAAGCCGTCCACGTCGTACATGACGATGTCGCGGCCAAAGGCCATGTACAGCTTGCCGTTCTTCGCGACCTCCATCGCGTTCGGCGTGCCGTCCTCGATGCGCCAGCGGCCGATCTCTTGGGCGTCCAGCGTGTAGGCGATCATCTCGTTGCCGAGCACGACGTAGAGCCGCTGCTTCTTGGGCACCCAGGCGAGGTAACCTTCGCCGCCGACGCCGGCGTTGATGGTGTTCGTGTTCTGCACCGTCCAGCCGATCATCGGGCGGCCCTCGGCGTCAAACACCTGCACCCGCTTCGTCGTGTCGAGCACGGCGAAGGCCTCGCCTTGGTCTTTGCCCATGGGGATGAGCTCGACGTCCAGCGGGTTGATGAACCGCCCGCTCTCGTCGCCCGACGCGGCGCCGGAGACGTACCAGGTGCGGCCCTCGGTGAACCAGGCGTCGGTGATGTCGGCCTTCTCGCCGCCCCACTGGGCGTCGGCTTTGCCCTCGTAGGTGAAGCGCTGCACGCGGTTGTTGCCGATGTCGGCGACGTAGAGATCCCCGTTGTCGTTGATCTCGACAGGCACGGGCTCACCGAAGGACTGGAGCTGCCCGGGCGACCAGCCCTTTGTGCCCCAGTTGGGCACGCTGAGATCCGGGCCGCCGATGAGCTCGGAGTAAGCGTAGAAGATCTCGACGATCTCCTCCAGCTCCTCTTGGGCTTTGCCATACGAGCGCAGCATCGCCATCTCGATGGCGGCGATGCCGTTGGGATCCTTGAGCTTCCGCAAGGCGTCAAGCGCGGTGTCATCGGGGCGAATCGCCGCCGCCCGGAAGCCCACGTCCACGAGCTGCAGCACCTTGGGCTTCACCCAGTCCGCGCCGTCGGCGGCCTCGTCCATGATGAAGTCCATGGCGTCGCGGTCGCCGAACTCGGCGGCCTTGATCTTGGCGTAGGCGTCCTTGATCGACTGCTCGTGCTTCTCGCTGAGCTTGGTGGCCTCGGGGCCCTCCAGCCACTTGATGTACGCCTCGAGCTCCGAGCGGCTGCGGCGGAAGTTCACCGCGACTTCAGCCATGTAGAGATCGGCGAAGACGAAGCCCTCGTAGACCTCCAGCACCTCGACCCGCACCTTACGCGCCATCACGGCGGTCTCCAGCACATGATCGTAGCGCTGCATCTGGTCGAGGATGAGCAGCTCGGCCTCGACGGGGCCACCCGGGCCGCCGGAGAGCGTGAGCTTCACCTTCTTGGGCCGGGAGTACTCGCGGAACGACTTTTTGCCTTCAGAGAGGTTGCCGCCCCAGAGGTTGACCTCTTTGACCTCGATCGTCTGGCCCAGGTCCAGCTCCAGCCAGCTCCCCGCGCCGTAGCCCGAGGCGCCTTCAGCCCAGCCTTGGGTGAGCAGGCCGTCCACGGCCTTGTCGGCGGTGTACTTCAGCTTCGGGTCGTCGGTGTCGGTCTTCACCGAGGACGCCGTGGCTTTGCCGTTCGTGGCGGCCACCGCCGCCGTCGGCAGCGCGAGGGTGAGGAGGGGCAGCAGGGCGAGGAGCACAGGTTGAGAGCGGGACATCAGGGGTCTCCGGCGAAACGAATCGGCGGCTCAATGTGCCACGTTCCGCGAGCGCGCGCAGTGAGGACCCCGTAAACCCAACGGGAGTCCCTGCTCAGGCTCAGACCACCAGAGCGCCGAGCTTCGCCGTGAGGCCCTCCAGGTGCGCCTTACACAAGGCCAAGGTGCGGTCGGGGCCCGGGC
>JBEAVX010000591.1:0-3200 GCA_041160755.1 Pseudomonadota bacterium | reverse complement strand
GCCAACTCGGCCACCACGACGTGGAGATCGCCACACTCCTCGACGTGCACGATACGGTGGTGAGCGGCTATCGCTGACGCCGCTTCGCCCGGCAGCCCATTCCGCCGTAAGACCGACGATCGGCGCCGGGGGTGGGATGGCCGCCCAACGGTGTACAACGCGCTGAAGGGGGTGTACAAGGGGCCGTGAACGCTGGGCGTTCTGCCCGGCGACGGAGCGCGTCCGATGAGCCACCCCGTCGAGGTCCCCAGCTCCCCCGTGTGCTCCTACACCGAGTGGGATCCGCTTGAGGAGGTCATCGTGGGCCGCGTTGAGGACGCGGTCTTCGCCGCCTGGCGCGTGATCAACGAGCACACCGTCCCGCCGGGTGAGTGGACGGAGATCGAGGCGAGGGTAGGCGGCCCGGGCGCGCCGTACCCTGTGGAGCTGGTGCGACGGGCGCAGGCCTGCGTCGAGGGCTTCGTGCAGGTCTTAGAGGCCGAGGGCGTCACGGTGCGGCGGCCTGACCGCGTGGACTACGCGCGCCCCTTCGCCACCCCCGACTGGTCCGTGACGAGCGGCTTCTGCGCGGCGAACCCACGGGATCCGTTCATCGTCGTAGGCGACGAGATCATCGAGACCCCGATGGCCGATCGTTCGCGCTATTTTGAGGCGAACGCCTATCGCCGGCTGTTCACCGAGTACCTCCGACGGGGCGCGCGATGGTCCGCCGCGCCGAAGCCGCGGCTCTTGGACTCTCTGTTCCGCCCTGAGCCCCCGCCCCATGCTCCTGGCGCCCGAATGGAGTTCATCGTCAACGAAGAGGAGCCCGTGTTCGACGCGGCGGACTGTGTTCGTTGTGGGACGGATCTCTTCATGCAGCGAAGCCACGTCACGAACGCGCTGGGTATCTTGTGGCTACAGCGCCACCTGGGCGAGCGCTTTACGGTGCATGAGGTGGAGCACCGCAACCCCGAGGCCATCCACATCGACACCACGCTGATGCCGTTGGCGCCGGGGAAGGTGCTGGTGAGCCCAGAGTACATCGACGTGGCGCGGCTGCCCGCGGCGCTCTCACGGTGGGATGTCTTGGTGGCGCCGGAGCCCGTGCCGACCATCGGCGATCCGCTCGGCGTCGTGAGCAAGTGGGGCTCGATCAACATCTTGATGCTAGACGAGCAGCGGATCATGGTGGAGCGTCGCCAGACGCCGCTGATCGCCAAGCTCAAGGACTGGGGTTTTGTGCCGATCCCGATCGACTTCGAGGCCTGGCTCCCGTTCATGGGGTCTCTGCACTGCGCTACCCTCGACGTGCGGCGGCGCGGCGCGCTCCGGTCCTACTTGTGAGCGCGCCGGTGAACGTCTCCCTTGTCCTGAGCTGGTGCTGGGTGATCGTGCTCACGATCACGAGCGGTCTGTTCGACGCCCAAGGCTTCTTGTATGCCTCCCGCGTGTGGGAGAACGGCGCGCTCAACGTCGGCGCGCTCGGCCGCTCGGCCGGGGGCTTTTTCGTCGGGATCTCGCTCTACTACGTCATGCTGCGGTCGTTGGACGCCCTCGGCGTGCGCGCGGCCGAGGTGCAGACCTTGCTGTGGTTCGGCGTCACCCTCATCGGGGTGGCGATCTTTCGAGGCAGCTTCTCCACCTGGTCCCGGGTGGATCAGCTCGTCAGCGTGCTCGTGCTGGTCGGCATCGCCGCGCTGACGGTGCGAAACCCCGCCTGAGGGTTTGTCAGGCCTCCTGCGCTGGGGGGCGCGCACGACCTCTCACCAAGGGAGCTGGCGAGGAGCGGGCGCGTCTGGCCGCGCGGCCAGCCAGATCGCCCAGGGTCTTGACGAGGGGCTCAAGCGCCCGCCAACGGAGCCAACGCACGGCCCCGTGCACGCCCGGCCTCCAGAGCCCCTCGGCCGCCGAGGCGCTTGAGCGCGCGGCCCGGCGCTCCAAGGGCAGCGCCGAGGAGCGGGCCTGCCCCGATCGGCGCCTGTGGGCTGGTGTCCTCGGGCGGAGAGCGGGTCAACCAGCGCCTCAACCGCTGCGGCGTCCCGAGCGCGAACATGGAGGCGCGAGGCCGCGGCGAGGGGCTCGTCGATCCAGACGCTTCCGCGATGACCGCGGCGCAGTCGTCAGGGGCGCGAGTTGAGCAGGCCGTCGAGGGACTCCGCGGTGAAGACGCCCTCGATCCAGAGGTCAAGGGTGTCCAGGTCGGCGGCGGCGAGGCGCTCCTCAGCCCAGGCGGGCAGCGGGCCGAAGCGGCGCTGCAGAACCCGTCCGACGGTGCGAGCGTGCTTGTCGCGGTTGTGCCGACAGGCCAGCTCGAAACCCTCCTCGCGGCCCTCTTCGCGGCCCTCTTCACGGCCCACTTCGCGGCCCTCAGCACGAAGTCGATCAGCCCAAGACACGAGCTCCTCCTTAAGCTGGGGATTGACCTGACGGACGATGCGCTCACGGAGCTCCGGCGGCAGCGCAGGCTCGGTGACCTCCGTAATGTAGCGCATTACGCCACGAACAGGGCGGATCCCTCGTCGGTCGTTCAAGGCGCCGAGGTTCTCAAGGTGGTCGTCCAGGACCTTCCAGAGGTCTCGGTCGTGGGCGTTGCGCAGCAGGAGCAGGGCGAGCTGTCCGCCGTCTCGCCCCGGGATCTGGTCATCGGGGGTCGTCGTGAGGTCCACGAGGTTGAGGCTCAGCTCGGGCATGAGCTTGGCCAAGGCGGGCAGGGCCCCGGGCGGCGCGTCGAACATCTCCGAGAGGCGCCTGGGGGTAGTCCACGGCCTCGGCCCATGAAAGATCACCAAGGTGAGCACGACGGGGAGCCGCTGGTCGCTGCGCCCGGCGGACTCCCAGGCCTGGAGCGTGTAGCGCAAGGCGCGCAGAGGCATCTGCGGGTCTGGGCTTGACTGATGCTCCAAGATCAAGGTCAAGGTGAGCCAGCCGCCCTCACGCCACGGGATCTCAAAGCGCAGATCGGGGTGGAGCGCGCTGAGATCGTCGGCCACGGCCTCGGTGGGGGCCGGCGTCGCCGCGTCGAGGTCGAGGCGATCGGTGATCTCCGGCGGCAGCAGATCGGTGAGCAGGCCCGGAAGCTCGACCGGATCGCCGAAGATCATCTTGAATAGGTGGTCATGAGGCGTGAGCATCTCCCCGGCTTAGTCCGGGCCTGGGCCAAAAAATGGCCTGCGATCTTCAGCCCACCGCGCCGCTCAACCGCCCCGCAAGGCCCTCAG
>JBEAVX010000584.1:0-4542 GCA_041160755.1 Pseudomonadota bacterium | reverse complement strand
CCGTCTTCACCTTCGGGCAGGCGGGAGCTGTGAAGAACGTAGAGGACGCCAACAACTGCATCTCCCAGCTCAATCAGGAGTACGCGAGCCAGAGCCAGCTCATGGCCCAATTGAATGAGCTCGACCGGCAGGAGCAGGCGGCCGCCAGCGCGCTGCCCGCGGTCGACGCGGCTGGTCAGGCGGCGATCGACTTCGAGAACACCGTGTTTAATCCGGTGGTCGAGGAGATCAATAACTGTGTGGCCGGCGCTGAGGCGCTGCGTGACTCCGGAGAGTCGCTCGCGGCGTTTTACCAGCGTCGAGCGCAGCGCTGCATGGACGCCCTGAGCCCGTGGGGCGAAGTGTTCTGAGCGCCAACTTTCGAGTCTCCAATCACCCTTTCGTTCGGAGCACCACCATGAAAAAGCTCGATATCCTCGTTGACAAGGCCTACCGAGGGTGGTCCTCGGAGGAGCTGATGGACGCGCCCGTCGCCGCTCTAAAGGGGCTCAGTGAGGCCGATGGCGCGGCGCTGTGGCAGGCCTTGAGGGTGCGCACAGTCGCCGACTGGGCGGGTCATGGGTCCGTTCAGGCCGCGCAGCAGATCGCGCACGCGGCGCAGCCCTCGTTGGGGCTGGCCCCCCGAGCGGTGACATCGGGTACAAACTCTTGGCTGCCCCTCTACTCGGTGGACCAGCTGCGCGCGTGGAAGCTCCCTGTGGGCCGGGACGGTTCGTCCGAGCGGGCCTCCGCGTGGCGCGTGGAGGGACCGGAGGCCACCCAGGGGCTCGTGCTCGACTGGAGCGCGCTGTGTTCCCGCGCGAACGACAAGGACGACGACTCCATCTCGGTGGTCTGCTGCGATGTGCTGCGGGTGGATCAGCTCGGGCTCATGGCCGGGCTCGTCGTGGTCTTCGCCCGGCGCATCGAGGTGTCCCCTGGCGCGGCCCTCGGCCTCGATCGCGCCTCCTCCGCGAACGAGCTGGTGCTGTGGACGCAGGAGATCGTCGATCCCGGCGGCAAGCCCTGCGCGCTGGAGATTCAGACCGTGCTCCAGGGCGATCAGGTGCTTGAGGAGACCGTCAAGACGGACGGAAGCGCGGGAGCCCAAGGCTGGACCAGCGCCGGAGACGGGAGCGTGCTCACCGCCGCGGCGGCGCTGGATCCCAGCTTCTTGATCCCTGGAGAGGCCCTCTCCGACTTCCTGACGACGCTGTTTCAGGTCTGCATCTTGCTCATCGACGACCACATGGCGCTGGCGCGTGACCAGGCCCTATGGATCTCGGCCATCACAAAAGGTGTCCCGTCGGCCCAGAGCACCTGTCTGCAAGCGGCGGCGCTCGCCGTCGAGCTGACCAAACGGGTGTCTATGCCGGCTGGGGCCCAGCTTGTCCCCGACCTCGACCATGAGGTCTACAAGCAGGACATCGAGGCGTGGATGGGCCTCTTGAAGACACGCCAGCAGCGTTGGGATGCGCTGTACAGTGACCAGCTCGCTGACACACGATGGCTGGATCAGGCGAAGGTGGCGCTCGGCGATCGTGAGGACGCCGCCGCGCTCGACGGCGCCCTCGTCGCGGCCGCGCAGCAGGCCCTTGATGACGCGAACGGCGCCTACGCGGGTTCACTGGCGCTGCTGTCCTCGTCCCGCGAGGAGCTCCGCGCGAAGAAGCTCGCCTTCGACGCGGGGGTGGAACAATGGAAAGACCGTGAGACCATGAACGCAGCGTTCGCGCTGACCGTGGACTCCGTCAAGGCCATCGGGGAGATCGCGGGTCTGGTCGTGGCGATCGCGGGGACGGGCGGCGCGGCGGCCGCGCCGGTGGTCGGAGGCGCCGCCGAGGCTGGGGCCGCCGAGGCTGGGGCCGCCGAATCCACACCGTCCCTCGTTGAGCAAGGCAAGGCGCTCAAGGAAAAGGTGGGGGACAAGCCCGGGGACGCCAAGGACGCGCTGTTTGCCGTGGTCGAAGACGTACAAAAGATCATCGACATCTCCGAGAAGGCCGACGCGCTCCTCGACGCCAGCGTTGAGGTGAACAACGGGGTGGACGTCGCCGCCGATCAGGTCTTCTCGACCACCTCTCTGGGTGGCCTAGACGTCGTGACGGGCGGCTCCCAGGTGTGGGACACGCTGCAGATCGACATGGGCGTCTGCTTCGACGCGGTCCCCGCGTACAAGGACATCGACGGCGGGGCCGAGCTTCGGGCGGCGTTTGAGAAGGTCATCGTCGCTGGCCACGCCCACAGCGAGGTGCGGCTCGCGCTCGCCGCGGCCTACGCCCATCGTGCCGAGGTGAGGCTTCGTCAGGCCACGGCCCGATCCCAAGAGCAGCGCGCCGAGGCTCGTGTCGCCGCCCTCGAGGCCACGGTGAGGTGGGACGCCGAGCTCGCCGCGCGCATCTTCCAGCGGGTGCTGAACACGCGGCGCTCCCTCTGGCTCCTCTGTGAGCAATACCAGCGCTCCTGGCGTTACTACACGCTCTCTCGGTCCGCGCCCGCCCTGCCCCCGCTCGTGGGTGACAGCGACAGCATCGAGGAGTCCGTCACGGCCCTCACGAGCGCGAGCTTCACGTTTGAGGCCCTCTCCCCGGTCCCCACGGCGTACACGCGGACGCTGGACATCCCAGGCGCCGTCTTCGCCCGCGCCGGTGACGGAAGTTGGCGCGGCTCGTGGCGCGTCGGCGTCGACGATCCCGCGTTCGCCCAGTGGGGGAGGCTGCGCATTGACGCCGCGAAGGCGGAGATCGCCCTCTCGGGGCTTCCCGCCCAGAGTCTGAGCGTGATGATCACTCTGTCGAGCTCTGGCGAGTACGCGGACCGCGCCGCGGATGGGGCGATCCTCCGATTCGTCGGGGCGCCAATCGACCGTGTGACCCAGTACGAGCAGGACTCGAACGGCGCGCGCGTGTTCGTCACTGAAGGCCGGCCCCCGGCCCGACTGATCGAGACCTACTTCAAGCCCACCCCCTTCACCCTCTGGAGCGCCACTGTGTGCGTCTCCAGACAGGACGGAGGGCCCGTCGCCGCCTGCACGCTCGACAAGCTGACGCTCACCCTCGACGGGGAGGCCTCCCAGCTCGCCCGCTCGTGAACATGACGAAGTCCCATCAACAGTGACCCGTGACAACAGGAGTACAACATGACCAAGATCGACTCTCTCGTAGACAACAAGTATCGCGGTCTGAGCGCAGCAGAGCTGCTCAAGGCGCCCGTCAGCGCCCTGAAGGGGGTCAGTGAGGCCGATGCGGCCCTGCTGATCCAGGCGCTCCAAATCCGCACGGTCGGCGACCTGGCGAGCCACTGGTCTGTGCGTCACGCGCAGATGATCGCCGCGGCGCCCACCAAGCCGGTGATCCTCACTCCCCGGGACGAAGAGCAGGCCTCCGCTTTTACGCCTGACCTGCTCAAGCAGCTCCGGAGCGCGTGGTGGGGCCTTCAGATCTACGCGAACCAATGCGTTCGCCTGCCCAACACCGAGGCTACGCTGTCTGCCACATACCACACCACAACGCCTGGCCAGTTCACCTGGTTTCCGGAGGTGCTCGAGGTGTACGGTGAGCTCGCGGAGTCGGGCACGTTCTTCCTCGACACGGTTCTCGGACACGTCGTCGCGCTCGGTAGTGACCTCCAGACCTTCGTCTCCGACGCGGCGGACACGGCGGACGGGATCTTCCCGGCCATCATGGACGCGGTGCAGAACAACAACACACAGGACGCCTTGGACCTGCTGGACGACCGCATCACCCAAGCGACGGGCAACGCGACCAAGGCTGAGCAGATCGGCAGCGAGCTGGCAGACTACAAGGCACGGCTCACCGCCGCTTCAGACAAACTCTCGACCGCCAGGGGAGACATCGAGGCGGATGAGGCCACCTCCAAGAAGACCCTCGACACGCTCTTGGGCGGGGCCGACACAGAGGGCAGCATCGCCAATTTGCATGCGCAGCTGGCCCAGCTAAACCAGGACTACCACCAGGACGTGGTGGTCTCCACCACGACGCTCACCTACGGCTGGGTGGTGCCGTGGGGGCTGATCGCGGCGGTGGCGGTGGCCTCGGTCTACGGCAGCAGGGCGGTCACAGCGCTGGAGGAGGTACACGCCATGGAGCAGAAGGTGGCCGACGCTGAGCAGCAGGCCCAGACGACGTGGGCGATCTACACCACCCAGTCGTTGGCTGAGGCCTCGGTGAGCCAGATGACCGCCCTGACCACGCTCGCGGGCGCGCAGGTGACCACGGTGAAGAACGCGTGGCTAGGGATCTCCACGGACCTCACGAGCATCAAGGACAAACTCGCGGCCTGTGTCCAGAACACGAGCGGAGACGAACAGCTCGCCGCGCAGGCGGTCATCAAGCTGCGGCTCACCGCCGCCACGAAGGCGTGGGTTGACCTCAAGCCCGGCGTCGCTGTGCTGATGGAGAAGCCCTACATCTGGGTGGCGCCCGGGACGCAGTCCACGGACGACCTGATGAAGGCCATCCAGGCCGCGTAGAGCGCGGATCCCCAGCAGCTCCGCGGCGCCCCAAGGTGCAGCGGAGCTGCTCGCGGCGTCGGCGCCGCCAC
>JBEAVX010000541.1:0-2573 GCA_041160755.1 Pseudomonadota bacterium | reverse complement strand
GGGTGGCCCCGCCGTCTTGGCGGACGGGCAGAGGTGTAGGCGCGGCGGCGGCGCTCAGGATCGGCCCGCCCTCGACCGGGGGACGCGCTCGGCTGGCTTGGCCGAGGAGCACCTGGCGGATCGCGGCCTCGGCGTCGGGGGCCTGGGTCGTGGCGCTGGCGAGCCAGGCCCGGGGCGCCTCGGCGTCGAGCCAATAGGCGCGAAGCGGCGCCGAGGGCAAGGACAGCTCTGGCAGAGCGCCAAGGAGTCTGGTCGGGCTCCCCTCACCCGCCCACACAACCACCCGCGCCCCGGCAAAACGCATCAGGCGCGCGGACTCGGGGGTGAGGGCCTCGACGGGGAACCACGGCCGGGCGACGCGGCGGTCGAGGCCGGACATCAAGCGCTCGGTGTCTTTGGAGACGGGCAGGTCGTAGCCGCGCAGGTCACGCAGGCCCACCAAGGCCCCGGTGTTGGGCTGCAGCGCCCAGCCGAGGCCCACCACCCTGCCCTCTCCGAGCTGATCCTTGAGGGAGACGGTCCACGGCGCCGGGGCGGGATCGTGCTCGGCCCAGGGCAAGGCGTGCTGGTCGCGGGCTCGGGCGGCGGCTCCGGTCAGGGCGACGAGGAGGCCCAGGGCGGCGGCGAGGCGGGCTGGGGCCACGTTGGGGAGCCGCGCGATGAGGGCGTCGAGGCCAAACCCGGCGGCGAGGCTGAGGATCAGCGCGGCCTCCACGCCGAGTCGGCTCTGGTTGAGCACCGGGCCGCCGACCAAGGCCGCGCCCAGACACAGCGCCCAGACGAACCACAAGGCCCGGCCCGCGCTGCTCCGAAGGGAGAGCAACGCCAACGCCAGGATCCCGAGGCCGGGGTGAAGCTGGGACTCGGCCCAAACGCCAGGGCCTCGATAACCCGCCTCCGTGGCCGGGTGACCGAGGACGCCGGGCCACACAAGCTCCACGAGCGCGCCGGGGCTCAGGCGGTTGCCGCCGTGGGCGGCCAAGGTGGCCGAGCGGCTGAGCTGCTCCAGAAACGGCGCCCAGATCGGCGCGCTGAGGAGCGCCCCCAAGGTGAGGCCGCCGAGCAGGCCCAGCCACGCCCGGCGGCTCCGCAGGCGGCAGGCGGCGAGGGCGGCGGTGAGGATCAGGCCGTGGGCCGCCGTCTCGGGGTGTCCGCCGAAGATCAACAAGGTCGAGGCCAGGGCCAAGGGCAGCGGGCCGCCCCCGGCGCGGAGGACCTCGACGCCCACCGCGAGCCATGGCCACAGCGCGTAGGTCGTGGCGTGGGGGTGCTGCAGCCACACCGAGGCGTAGGGGCTCGACGCCGCGCCCAGCGCCACGACGCCGCTCGCGAGGGTGGACTGGCCCCAACGTCGCGCGAGGGACGCGGCGCCGGCGGCCAAGACCATAAGCGTGATCAGGTGCCCCAGGTTCACCAACACGCCGTCGGGCACGAGCCCCTCACCGAGCACAAACAGCCAGGTCACCCACGACATCGGGCGGGACTGCATGTCGGCGAGGAGCGGCGCCCCGGCGTAGATCTGCGGGTTCCACAACGGCGCGTGGCCCGCGCGGACCTCGGCGACGACGGCGCGGCGCAGGGCCTTGAGCTGCACGGCGGGATCGCTGAGCTGGGGGTGGCGCACCCGGCCGCCGGGCTCAGACTGGAAGGCGTGGTGGACGCTTAGGTGATCGTCAGCGCTCACCGGGCCCAGGAGGAGCTGGGGCCGGGCGGCCAAGGCGGCGATGAGGGCGACGGCGGCCAGGCGACGCACAGGCGGCTCCAGCGGGCGGCGCGCCCGTGGCCAGCAGGATATCCGAGCGGGGTGACCCCAGCCCTCCTGGTGACCGCCCCGCACAGCGCCGTCGTGATCCCCGAGGGGCTCCGCGACCGCCTGCTCGTGGACGAGGCCGCCGTCTGGGCCGCCCACGACCTCGGCACCGCCCAGCTCGCGGCGTGTCTGGGCGCGGAGCACGTCGCCTTGGCCGAGGTCTCCCGCCTGGTTCTGGACCTAGATCATGAGCTGCCCGACGATGGCCGCGCCGACCGCCGCTTCCCGACGGTGGACGCCATGGGCCAGCGACTCTGGGCGACGGAGCTGGATCTCCCAGAGCGTCAAGCCTTGCTGGAGGCCTATTATCGGCCCTGGTACGCCAAGGTGCGCGCCGCCCGAGAGTCGCTCACGCGGAGCTGGGGCCGCCTGCTCCATGTCGATCTCAACGCCTGGGGCCGGGCCGATGGCGCGTCCGAGGCCGATCTCGCCGCCGCGCCGCCGCTGTTGTTGGCGAACGGCGGCTACCCCGAGACCGGCGACGGCGAGCGGGTGTCGTGCCGGGCGGATCTGCTGCGGGCCTTGGCCGAGCACATCCAGGCCGAGACCGGGCTCAAGGTGGGCATCAACCTGCGGTTTAAGGGCGGCGGGGTCTTGCGCACCTTCGGCCACCACGCGGGCAGCACCGTGCAGCTCACCGTGCAGCGTGGGCTTGTGAGCGACGACGACGTCACCTTAGACGTCGACCGCGCCGAGGCCCTGGGCCTTGGCCTTGAACGGGCGATCACGGCCTGGCGCCGGTCGTCCTCCCCCACGAGGTGAA
>JBEAVX010000449.1:0-2519 GCA_041160755.1 Pseudomonadota bacterium | reverse complement strand
GCCCGTGGCCACCCCCGCTGACCGCCCGAGCGCCACCTGGCCGCCGGCCTCAGAGGACGACGAGGCCACGCTCCTCGCCCGGTTCGACCGGGACGATCTCGCCTCGACGCAGATCGAGTCGATGGTGCCCGCCGCCGTCACGGCCGCGACCTCCGACGCCTGGGCCGAGCCCGTCGCGCCGCCCGAGGCGCCGATGAGCGTGTGGCCGCCTCCCCAAGACGAGCCCAGCCAAGAAGAAGATCCGCCTGAGGAGTACGACGACGAGCCCGAGGCCCCGGCGCCGAGCCCACGCAACAACCTGCTCATCTACGGCCTCGTCGGCGTCATCGTGTTCACCTTGGTGTTCACCGTCGGCCTGGGCGTGCTGTTCATGGGCCCGCTCAAAGAGGCCCTGCAGGGCAAAGGCCTCAACATCCCAACGGACGAGGCCAGTGAGGAGCCCGCCCAAGGCGAGCCCGACGCTGGTGAGCCCACTGATCCCAAACCCACCGAGCCCAAACCCGCCGAGCCCAAGGTGGACGAGGCGCCCGCCGGTCCCCACATCGCCTTCCGCTCCCTCGCTGAAGGCACCCGCAAGCTCAACGTGAACTGCGGCGCCGCGAGCGGCAAAGGCGCCGAGGTGGCCTATGTCGAGGTCGCCAAGGCCGAGAAGTGCGCTGTCACCGCGATCTTAGAGAAAGGGCGGCTCCAGGCCGTCATCACCGACGCCAAGGAGGGCGAGTACCGCTGCTTTGAGGGGGGCGAAAGCCGCTGTGTCCGCTGAGCCACGCCGCTCGGTCGTGGTGACGGGTGTTGGCGTGCTGAGCGCCTTCGGCCGTGGCCCCAACCTCCTCGAACAAGGTCTACGCGCGGGTCGGTCGGCCCTGGCGCCGCTGCGCGCCTTCCCGCCCCTCGGCCTGCCTCTGCAGGTGGCCGCCGAGGTAGACGCCCCGCTGTTTGACGCGCCCGACTTCCCCGACGACCGCAAGGCCTCCTTGGCCTTCGCCGCCGTAGACGACGCCGTCGCCGCCGCCGGCGCGCCAAGCCTCATCGCCGCCGGGGTGTGGCTGGGCACGGGGCTCTCGACGGTGACCGTGCGGGAGCTCAACGAGGACGTGATGCCTTACGTCCGCGACGGCGTGCTGGACCGCGTCGCCGTCGACGCCGACCTCCGCCGCGACCGCGTCGCCCCCCGCCGCCACCTGCCCGAGCGTGTCACCGCCGCCGTCGCCCGCCGCGTCGGCGCCTTGGGGCCCCAGGCCACGTCGTTCTCGGCCTGCGCCGCCGGGGCCCAGGCCATCGCCAACGCCGCCTGGGCCATCCGCCGGGGCGAGGTGGACATCGCCATCGCCGGCGGCCACGACTCAATGATTCACCCCTTGGGCGTGCTCTCGTTCATCGTGCTCGGCGCGCTCTCCCCCACGACCTGCCGCCCCTTCGATCACGCCCGCGACGGCTTCGTCATCGGCGAGGGCGCGGCGATGTTCGTCTTGGAGGAGGAGTCCGCCGCCTTGGCCCGTGGGGCGACGATCTGGGCGCGGGTGCTCGGCGCGGGCAACAGCACCGACGCCCACAACGCCACGGCCCCGCACCCCGAGGGCGCTGGCGCCGCCTTGTCGATGCGCCGCGCGCTCCACGACGCCCGCATCCCGGCCTCCGCGGTGCAGCACGTCAACGCCCACGGCACAGGCACCCCCCTGGGCGACGCCGCTGAAGCGAACGCCATCCGCCAGGTCATCGGCGCCGAGGTGCCGGTCAGCTCGATCAAAGGCGCGGTCGGTCACTGCATCGCCGCCGCTGGGGCCGTCGAGGCCGCCGCCTGCGTGCTCGCCGCGAGGGGCGGCTGGTCCTTCGGCACCGCCGGGCTCTCCGACCCAGCGCCGCTCGGCGTCAACGCCCGGGTAGACCCCGCTGAAGACGCGCCCCAGGTGCTCTTGAGCAACAGCTTCGGCTTCGGCGGGCAGAACACGACCCTGCTCATCGGCGCGCCGGGCTTCACCCCCTCCTGACCCCCGCCGCAGCGGAGTCCAGCTCGTGTCAATCCTGTGGATCTTCCTTGGCCAGCCCACACCGCCGGCCGGCCTCAGCCGGTCGTTGTTGAGCGTTCCTCAGGCCGAGGGCCTCCAGACCATCCTTTCTTGGGAGGTGCGCTGATGACCAACCGCGCGGTGAGCGTCGCGGCGATCGGGCTGTTCTGCCCGGCCGGCTCTGGGCGAGAGGGCGCGGTCGGTGGCCGCAAAGGGGAGGTGCCGGGCTTCGACGCCCGGGCCTGGATTCAGAACCGCAAGAACCTCAAGCTGATGAGCCGCTCGGTGCAGCTCGGCGTGAGCGCGATCCGCGTGGCGCTGGGGGAGGTCTCCGGCTGGGAGTCCGTCGCGCCAGACCGCCGGGGCATGTTTGTGGGCTCCACCCCCCTCGGCGGCGAGCTGGGCGATCTCATCCCCGCGCTGGAGGTCGCGACCTTGCCCAACGGCGAGCTCGACCTCTCCCGCTTCGCCGAGCGGGGTTACCCCCTCATCCACCCGCTGTGGCTGGTGAAG
>JBEAVX010000406.1:0-4315 GCA_041160755.1 Pseudomonadota bacterium | reverse complement strand
CTCGGCCTGGGCTTGGGCGAGATGTTTGTGTGGCTGTTCTTGGGGGCGGCCCCCGGGGCTGGGGTCGCCGCGGCGCTCTCGTTGACCTCGCGCCTGCTCCGCGCCTCGCCGCTCCTGGGCGCCCGCCCCGTGGGCCTCGCCGTGGGCGGCCTCCTCGCCATGCACGCTGGGCTCAGCTACCGTTTTGAGCAGGTGCTCAACCTCCCGGTGAAGGATCCCCAGGTCTGGGGCGGCCTCCTGCTCATCGGCGGGCTCAGCCTCGCCGTGGGCTTGCTGTTTGACGGCCTGTGGCGGGCGCTGGTCCGGCCGGTGACTGTGCTGGGTATCCTCGCGGCCTGGGCGGCGCTTCTGCGCGGCGTTCCCCCCACAGTCACCGAGCCCGGCCCCCGGGTGTTGATCATCACCTGGGACACCACCCGCGCCGACCGGCTGAGCGTGTATGGCGGCCCGGCCAAGACGCCTACCCTCGACCGCCTCGCCCGGGAGGGTGTGGTGTTTGAGCAGGCCACCTCCGTCGCCCCGCTCACTGAGCCCGCGCACTTGAGCATCCTCACCGGGCGCTCCCCGGTGAACACCGGCGTCGTCGTGAACGGCACCGAGCTTGGCGACCGCCCGGAGCTGCTCTCGTGGGCCGGCCAAGAGGCCGGGATGCGCACTGGGGCGGCGGTCTCGGGCTTCCCTCTGCACGCCAAGTACGGATGGTCCCAAGGCTTCGATCTCTACGACGACGACTTCGGCGCCATCCCAGGCCTGCACCGTCTGTCGCTGATTCGGGCCTGGGAGCAGCTCTTTCTGCCGGGGAACACCCTGCGTGAGCGGGTGGGTTCTCGCACGGTCAGCCGCGCCAAGCGGTTCATGGAGCGTTACGGCGAAGGGAGCTGGCTGTACTGGCTGCACCTGTTTGATCCCCACGGCCCCTATGAGGCCCTGCCGCTCAACGACGCGCCGACCGACGGCGCCGCGCTCAAGCTCCCGCCGTACTGGCCGCCGCCCCACCGCCAGATCACCTCGACGGACTGGCTCATCCGGGCCTACGACGCCGAGATTGAGCGCGCGGACGCCTTGACCGGGCAGCTCCTCGACCAGCTCGACGCCTTGGGCGTGCTCGACGACACGATCATCGTGCTCACCGCCGATCACGGCGAGTCCTTGACCGAGCACGACTACCTCTTTGAGCACGGCGACAACCTCTACGATCCGTCCCTTCGGGTGCCGCTCCTCATTCGTGCCCCAGGCAAGCTCCCCGCAGGGGCCCGGGTGCCCTGCCAGGTCTCCAACCTCGACGTGACGCCGACGGTGCGGGCGCTCCTGGGCTGGCCCGTGGCGGGCCTCGACGGCCGTGATCTCACGGGTCTCGTCGGCGGAGACTGTGTCGGATCACCTGTGGTGTCTACGGCGCCCGGGGGCCGGTTCGTGAGCCCGCCCATCGACACCTCGATCCGTGTGGAGGGTGAAAAGCTCATCGTGCACGGGCTCAAGGAGGGCGAGGCCGGGCCGCCAAAGGTGGAGCTCTACGACCTGGTCGCCGACCCGGGAGAGCTGCACGATCTCAGCGGTGAGCGTGACACCCGGCCCTTGGGAGAGCGGCTCGCCCCGTCGATTCAGGCCTTGCAGGGCGCCCGGAGCGGCCCCAGCGGCGACGCCGCCACCCAAGAGGCGCTTCGGGCCTTGGGATACCTCGACTAAGGCCACGGCGACGACGGGCGCGGGCCGCCGAACAGGATAGGGGGCGGCATGGCCCTCACCGCGACCGTCTACATCTTCGAGCTGTCCATCTCCGACATGGACCGCGGCGTCTACGATCAGCTCACCCTGAACGTCGCCTGCCACCCGTCCGAGTCCGCGGAGTACATGCTCACCCGCGTGATCGCCCACGGCTTAGAACAACAAGAGGGCCTCGCCTTTAGCCGGGGCCTCGCCTTCGCCGACGAGCCGGCC
Source organism: Pseudomonadota bacterium (assembly GCA_041160755.1). Taxonomy (GTDB): domain Bacteria; phylum Myxococcota_A; class UBA796; order UBA796; family CAJQPC01; genus JADKFE01. The sequence continues at coordinate 2,377 of JBEAVX010000406.1, read as the reverse complement.
TTGTGGGTGAAGGACCTCACCGGGCGCATGTTGGCCTGGATCGAGGTGGGCACCCCGGCCATCGACCGGCTGCACAAGGCCGCCAAGGGCTGCGAGCGGGTGGTGGTCTACTGCCACAAAGAGATCGGCCGGTATCTGGAGAACCTCAGCGGCGGCAAGATCTCCCACCCCGAGCGGGTGTCGATCGTCGCGTTGGATCCGACCCTCATCGAGGCCCTCGCGGCGCAGCTCAAGCGTCGCAACGTGCTCAACCTCTCGGTGACCGAGGGCACGATCTACCTCGACCTGAACGGCGAGAGCCATGTGTTGACCCCCACCCGGCACGCCCCGCGCTGATCGGGGCGGCGGGGGCCACCCTCAGCGTGCGGTGAACGTTCACCTCTGGTATCCTGTGGGCCTCATCACCCCATCCAGGAAGGATGCCCGATGCCGCCCCCGACCTACACTCTGAACAGCGCGTCGATGGCCACCGCGCGATCCTGCCTAGAGTACTGCCGCTTCGCCTACAAGGCCTACGCCCAGTCCGCTAAATTCCCCATGGACCCGTTCTTTGAGACCTGGGGTGAAGGCTTTCGGAAGACGTCTGGGGCGCGCGACCGGCTGATGAAGCACATCCACGACGTGGAGCACACGCTGCAGTCCTCAGACAACCGCAAGTTTGATCCGATCCTCTACCACCTTGACCGCACACCGAACCCGCACGACGGCGTCGTGTACCGCGGTGACATCGACGACAGCTTCATCCTGTTTCAGCCCCGGGCCCTCGACAAACGGATCGCCCACGCCCGGTGTTACAATCGATTTGGTCGAAGGGCAGATGACGGGCACGCTCTGCAAGGCGCCACAGGCAACCTGCGCTGTGGCTATTTTCAGGGCAAGACGGGCATGACGGAGAACCACCCGACCTCGGGCTGGCCGAGCCTGCTGGGCGCGGTGATCTACGATCCCGGCGCCCAAGAGGTGACCATCGTGTTTCGTGGCAGCCGCAGCGGTGACGGCACCCGCGCGGCCCTTGGCGCGCAGCTCAAGAGCCGGGGGAGCCCCGACTGGGTCACTGACCTAAACCACCTCAAGCCCATCGCCGTAGACAAGTACGGTGGCCACAAGCTCTCCATCGGATTCCATCTCGCGTATGAGAGCTGCGCAATCTCGCTCCAGAAAGCGTACACCTACGCGGTGAACGGCGGCGCGGTGCGCAAGATCCAGGTCACCGGACACAGCCTCGGCGGCGCCTTGGCGCAGAACGCCTACCTCGACCTCACCTGCGGCACCTTGGGGCGGACCTTAGGCGTTCAAGACGGCCGCGTCGCGCTCTCGTGTGTGCCGATCTCCTCGCCGCCTGTGCTCATCGGCATCAAGGCCCAGCGCTGGGCGAGCCTCTACGCTGACGCCGCTGCGGTCCACCACTTCTACAACCCCAGAGACGCGGTGCACGCCTGTGACCTGCTCGCGGACCACTCCAAGTCGTTTGTATTCGGCGCGACGAAGGCCCTCACCCACCCGATCAACTCGCCCCGTCACTTCGGCAGTCAGACCGCCCTGAGCGCGCCCGATGACTTCCCCATCGCCCATGAGCCGGAGGCGGTGTGGCGTGGGATGCACGATGGTGTCCTCGACCCCAAGTTCTGGCCCGTCTTTCGTCTGGACATCACCTCTCCGACCCCCCGCGTGACGGGTCTGCCGGAGATGAGCCTGACCCTCCCGCTCAAGCGCGCGTTGGCCAATAGCTGCAGCATCCGCTCGTCGGTGCAGCAGGCGGAGCTCTGGCGTGCGGTCGTCAAAGACGAAGATCGTAGACACGAGGCGCGGCTGAATCGACGCGCGGTTCAGGGGCTGGAGCTTCCTGACAACTTCGACGTGCTCCAGCACCATGAGGCCCTCCGTGCGCTTCAAGAGACGCGCGCGGAGCTGATCAAGGGCTACGGCACGCCCGGAAAACACAGCGCCTCGTCAAGCGTCTATTACAACCTGCTGCTGGGCCTGACTGTGCGTTATCTCACCGCCGGGGCGCTCATCTAAACGAGCACCCCGGCGAAGACGTGGTCTAGGGCTCGTCCCAGCTCCCCGTCCCGGCGTTGTACACCCGCCCGGCGCTTGAGGAGCTGGGCACGGTGCCCGAGAAGCTGTCGTAGAAGAGCTTGATCGTGCCGCCGTTTGTGGTGGATCCGCCCGCGCCTCGGGCGCTCACCGCCGGGGTCGTGGCGCTGAGGGTGAGGGTCTGGGCCTCCAGGCGCAGGCCGCCGCCGGCGCCGCCGCCGCCCGCGCCGCTCGTCGCGCCGCCGCCGTTGTCCCGGGCGCCGCCGCCGCCGCCCGCGCCGTTCGCGAGCAGTCGCGCGGTGCTGCTCACGGTCAAGGCCTCATAGGCGTAGAGGTGAAT
>JBEAVX010000380.1:0-5945 GCA_041160755.1 Pseudomonadota bacterium | reverse complement strand
GGGTGAGCTGGCCCGGCCTTGGCTCTTGCAGCGTCGGGCGGGCCTGCCCATCGGCGCCGGGGTCGCCGTCGTGCTCACCGAGCGGCTGTTTGACCTCAGCGCGGCGCTGATCATGCTCCAGCTCGCCCTGGTCAACGCGCCGATCACCGACGCGACGATCCGCCTCGGCGACCAGGCCGTGCCCCTGGCGACCTTGGCCCGTGGGCTCACGCTGACGGCCCTGCTCCCGGCGAGCCTCGGCGCCTTGGCCTTGGGCCTGTTCGGGGAGCGCCTCGTCGGCCTGGGGCTCCGGGCGCTCGCCGCCCTGCGACGGGTCGCCCCCGACCGGCTCACAGACACGCTCCGACGGGCGGAGGACGGCGCCCAGGCGCTCTCGGGGAGCCTCATCTCGGGGCTCAACGTGCGCCGCGCGCCGCGACGTCTGGCCCAGGCCCTCGGGCTCACGGTGATCATCTGGGCCTGGACGGGCCTGCAGTACATCCTGCTCGCCTGGGGTCTCGGCCTTGAGCTGCCCTACCTCGGCGGCTTGGGCGTGCTCTCGGTGACGATGCTCGGCACGGCGCTCCCGGCGCCGCCGGGCTTCGTCGGCGTGTATGAGGCCGCCTGTCGTGGCGCCTTGGGCCTCTTCGCCGCGCCCCACGACGGCGCGACGGCCTTGGCCTTCGCCCTGCTCATCCACTGGGGCATCTGGCTCACCCAGGTCGCCACGGCCCTCGTCTCGTTCGCCTGGACCGGCCTGCGCCCGGCGGAGGTGCTGCGTCAGTCCCGGCGTAACCAGAGCGCGTAGACCGGCAGGCCACGCTCGTTGAACTTGCGCTGGTAGTTGGTCACCACGTCATCGGGCCAGGGCGCGCCGTCTCGGGCCACGTCGTCCGAGCGCCCGACCAAGGTGAAGGGCCGCCCCTCCATCGCCTTGACCAGGGCCAAGACGTTGAGCTGGTGGTCGGTCTTGACCTTGAGGTCGCCGCCGGGGCGCAGCAGGGTGGCGATCATGTCCAGCCAGTCGCCGCAGATCATGCGGTTGTGGGCCTGCTGGCGTTTGGGCCAGGGGTCGGGGTGGTTCAGGTAGATCGCCGCGACCTCGCCCGGGCGCAGGAGGTCGGGCAAGGCGTTGCCGTCGTAGCGGGTGATGCGGCTCCAGCCTTCAGCCTTCACCTTCAACAGCTTTCGCGCCGTGAGCACGACACGCTTGAAGCGGATCTCGACGCCGAGCCAGTTGAGCTCCGGGTGCCGCGCGGCCATGCCCGAGAGGAAGAAGCCGTTGCCCGCGCCGATCTCGACGTGTAAGGGCGCCTCGCGGCCAAACTCCTCGTGCCAGCGGCCCCGGCAGGCCGCGGCCTCCTCGGAGGTCATCGCCGGGCGGCCCAGCTCGGCGTGGAGGCTCAGGTAGGGGTTCGTCGCGAGGCTCGCGTAGCTCTCTAAGGGCCTGCCCTTAAACAGCCGCGGGACCTGCGCGTCGTCGCCGTGGGACGGCCCGTCGTCGAGGGCCTCATCATCGTCATCCAGGGGTGTTCTCTCGCCAGCTCGCGCCATCCGCGTACAGCTCCTTCTTCCAGATCGGCACCCGGGCCTTGAGCGCCTCGATGCCGTGACGGCTCGCCTCGTAGCACTCCGCGCGGTGCGGCGCCGCCGTGACGATCACCACAGACGTCTCGCCGAGCCCCAGGCGGCCCAGTCGATGGGCGATCCCCATGCTCGCGCCAGGCCAGCGCTGCTTGACCTCGGCGACGATCTTCTCCAGCTCGGCCAGGGCCATCTCGGGGTAGGCCTCGTACTCTAAGCCGAGCACGGCGCGGCCCTCGAAGTTGTCGCGCACCACCCCCTCAAAGATGAGGATCGCGCCGTGGCGTGTGGCCTCAAGCTGGGCGCGCAGCGCGGCGACGTCGATTGGATCGTGGGTGAGGAGCACCATCAGCCACCTCCGAGCGGCGGCAAGAAGCACAGCTCGTCGCCGTCGTGAAGCACCACGCCCGGCGGCGCATAGTCGCGGTTCACGGCGAAGGCGACCCGCAGACCGCCCGCGTGCTCCCGGGGGAAGAGCTTCGCGTAGAGCGAGGCGGCCGTCTCCCCCTCGGCCACGGTGAGCGGCTCAGACTCGACCCCCCGGGACTCGCGGAGGGTGGCAAAATAGCGCAGAGTGACCACAGGCATGAGGAAGACATAACCGATGAGAGGGTCTGTCTGCGTGATCTGGGCGCTCGGCCTGACGGGCTGCGGGGAGGACGCGCCGATCCTCTCCGGCCTGCGCGCCGCGCCTTCAGCCCAGGCCCCCGGCGCGCCCTATGTGCGCCCGGAGCACGTCCTGGTGGACATCTCCTACCTCGGCGGGCGCTCGTGGGAGGAGGCCCGGGACGTCGTGGATGAGCAGCTCGGCGCCATCACGGAGCGGGTGGAGCTCGACCCCCGAGACGGCGTCGAGGTTCGCCTGACGGGCGGGGCCGTGCGCGTCAAGGACGGCCAGATCTACCAGATCACCGTGAACCTGCCCCGGCCGACGCGCCGCGCCGCCGCCTTACACAGCCTGAACTTGCCCCCGCAGATCGACTCCTGGTTCTCCCTTGACCACGAGCTCCGGGCGCGCTGGGAGGCTGGGTTCGAGCGTATCCGCCTGGGGCGCGCCGAGCCCGAGAGCGAGATGATCGTCTGGGTCGAGGCGATGAAGTGGAACCCCCGAACGCAGCGGGGGCGTTGACGTCAAGCGTATGTCATGAGAGACTACGGTCTGGCCCGGCCCGCCGGAGTCCCTATGCGGCAGTTCTCCACATTCAGCGCCCACTCAGCGGCGGGGCCCCCATCGGCGGGGCTCCATGTGTTGTGCTGCTCGCTCCTCGGCCTCACCGGCTGCAACATCGACAACACCCTCCGGGGCCAAGACGAGGTCGCCCAGGAGGAGGTGTTCGTCACCGAGACCTTTGAGCAGGCCTCCTTGCCCCGCATCGACGTGCTGTGGGTGGTGGACAGCACGGCCTCGATGGCGGACGAGCAGCTCGCCTTGGGGGACGCCTTCCCCGAGCTCGCGCGGTCCTTGGGCGACGCGGGGCTCTCGTTTCACCTCGGCGTCGTGACGACCGAGGTGGACGAGCTCGACGGCGGCGTGCTCCAAGGTGACCCCTGGATCATCACCTCCAACACCCCGGACGCCGCCGCCGCCTTCGCCGCCGCCGTCGCCGTGGGCTCCTCTGGGGACGGCCCCGAGGCGGGGCTCGCGGCGATGACGCTCGCGCTGACCGAGCCCAACCGGGGCGGCGCCAACCGGGGCTTCCGCCGGGCAGACGCCGCCTTACACGTCGTCGTGGTCTCCGATGACGACGACCACAGCGACGCCTGGCTCGGCGACGATCCCGCCGCGGCCGCCTTGGCCTTCCTCGCGGACGAGGCCGCCAGCTCCGGCTCACCGGCCTTGTTCAGCGCCGTCATCGGCGCGCCGGAGACCGGCTGCCGAGGCGCGGGCGGACAGGCCCAGCCCGGCGATCGGTACGCCGAGGTCGCCTTGGCCTCGGGCGGCGTGGTCGAAGACATCTGCCAGTCCGACCTCTCCGCCATCGCCAGCCGCATGGGGGAGCTCTCTCAGGCCTTCCCGACGCGGTTTGAGCTCCAGTCCGAGCCCTACCAAGGCGCGGCGCGGGTCTCTGTAGACGGCGCGCGCGTAGACTCGGGCTGGACGCTAGAGCCCAGCCCTCCGGCGATCGTCTTTGACGAGGCCCCCGCGCCCGGCGCGATCATCGCGGTCACCTACCAGCTCCCGCCTGAGCTGGAGCCCGAAGACGGGGAGGGGAGTTGATCGGCGCCTGGCTCCTGGCCTTGGTCTGGGGGGCTGAGCCCGCCCAGGTCTGGGATCTGGAGCTCGACGACGGCGCCTTCACCGTGGCGTCGGACGAGCTGCAGTGGGAGTGGGGCGCGTTCTCGTCGCTCTACGGCCCCGGCGGCGGCCTCACCGGCGAGCGCGGCTGGGCCACCCGCATCTCCGGCCCCTACCTCAACGACCTCGACGCGTCGCTGCGCCTCGCCCCCTTCACCGTCGAGCCCGGCTGGGTCTTGGAGCTGCGCCACTGGTACAGCCTCGACCTCACCGATGTCGCCGTCGTGGAGCGGTTCACCAGCGGCGGCTGGGAGGCGCTGCCGCCGTACTACGACTACCCCACGGCCATGGGCTTCACCGGGTCGTCCGAGGGCTGGATCTCCAGCTACTTCAACCTCGACGACGTGCTCAACACGAACGAGCTCCGCCTGAGCTTCTACACCGACGCGGCGGTGCAGGCCGAGGGCTGGTACATCGACGAGCTCGTGCTCTGGGACGGTGACGCCGTCCCGCCCTTGGTGCGCTCTCTCCAAGACCTCAACGACACTGAAGACCTCGACGGCCCCTATGTCATCGAGGCCCAGGCCTTTGAGGACGACGGCGCGCTCTCCCTCACCTTGGTGTACAGCGTCGGCGAGGAGGATCCCCTCACGACGCCCCTGCGCGCCCAGAGCGTGAGCCTGTTTCGCGGCGAGATCGTGCACACCGTGCCCCCCGGGACGACGATCCGCTACCACGTCATCGCCAGCGACGGCGTCAACGAGACCCGCTACCCCGCCGAGTCCGAGCTGAGCTTTCGGGTGCGCCTGCCCGCGCCGACCGACCTCGCCGGGCCTTCGGGCCGGGTCGTCGCCACCACGGCGCGCCTGACCTGGACGGCGCCCAAGACCACGTCCCATGAGCTGGAGGGCTATCGGGTGTACCGAGGCGGCGATCTGGTCGCCGAGACCACCGACGTCGAGGCGCTCGTGCCCTTGGCCGGTGGCGGCGCGGACGTCTTCTCGGTCTCCGCGGTCTACGACGCCGGAGAGGGCGATCTGAGCGAGCCCATCTTCTTAGACGTCGCCCTGCCGAGCCTCGATCTCTTGAGCCCGTCCGAGGCCTGGTCCGGCGAACAAGTGCGCGCCCGGCTCGTCGGCGACAACCTCCTCCTGGTTGCCGACGAGGTGAGCCTCAGCCTCGGCGATGACATCGTCGTGCGCGAGATCTCCGTCCTGACCGTCGATGAGCTGAGCCTGCTCCTGGAGATCGCGGACGACGCCGTCGCCGGAAAACGTGAGCTTTTGCTCACCTCTGGGAGCGTGAGCCTCACCGTGCCCGACGCCTTCGAGGTGCTCGGCGGGGACGGCGGGCCGCGCCTGCTGACCGTGAGCCCGGAGCGGCTGCGCCAAGGTGAGCGCGCCACCCTCTGCGTCACGGCCTCGGCGCCGTTCTACGAGACGCCCTCGGTGTCGCTCGGCGAAGGGGTCGTCATCGAGGGCACGACGCTCACCGCCGCCGACACGGCCTGCGCGGAGATCGTCGTCGAGCCCCAGGCCGCGCTCGGCGACCGCGTCGCCCGCGTAGACGACGGCCGCCGCCTCTACACCAACCTCAGCGTGCAGATCCGCGACAACCTCAGCGCGCCCACGGGGAGCTGCGCGACCTCACCCGCGGCCGCCTCCACCCTCGGCCTCGCCCTGGCGCTCAGCGTCCTGCGCCGCCGCCGGTCGCCAACGCCGTAAACCGGGCCTCGATGAGCCCCGCGACCTGCTCCGCGACGCCCAAGCGCCCCTGGGCCCGGCTCGCCTCGGCCATCTTCGTGAGCGCGTCGGCGTCGCTCAACAACGCCCCGATGCGCTCCAGGGCGTCGGAGATGTTGAGCCCTTGCTCGGTGATGACCATCGCCGCGCCCAAGGACGCGAGGCCCCGGGCGTTGTGCTCTTGGTGGTTGTCGGTGACGTTTGGGGAGGGGATGAGCACGGCGGGTTTGCCCAAGGCCGTGAGCTCGGAGAGCGTCGAGGAGCCCGCCCGGGCGATGACGAGGTCGGCGGCGGCGTACGCCCGGCCCATGTCGTCCTCGTAGTCACGCACGACGACGCCCGGCGGCGCCTCGCCGAGCTCCGAGAGCGCCTGGGGGTGGTAGCGGGGCCCCGTGATCCACAAG
>JBEAVX010000351.1:0-9917 GCA_041160755.1 Pseudomonadota bacterium | reverse complement strand
GGGTGTGCAGGTTGCCCATACGCGTCGAGGGCTCGCTGCCGCGCTCGCCGTAGACACGCTTGGGGTTCTCGCCGCAGGCCATCTTGAGGGTCTCGGGCGCGCCGGGCAGGCGCATGGCCCGGGCGCCGCGTGTGGGCACGAGGTGGAGGATCACCCCCCGACCGCCGATGAGGTTGCCCGAGCCAGGCAGGATCTGCGCGGTGGTCACCCCGCCGGCGACGAGCAGCTCAAGCTGGGGATCTTCTGGCCAGAACGCGTGCTCGGACCAGACCCCGGCGGTGACTGGGCTCGTCATCTCGTTGCCGTCGTTGTGCGCGTTGGCGTCCGGCGCGGCGTAGACCCCGATGTGGGAGTGGGTGTCGATGAGGCCGGGGGTGATCACCCGCCCGGGCAGGTCGATGCGGCGGGCGTCTTGGGCGTCGGGAGGCTCCCCGGGGCCGAGCGCGGCGATGCGGCCGTCGCGCAAGAGCACCCAGCCGGGATCGTGGGTCACCCCGGCGGCGGTCATCACCTTGGCGCCGGTGAGGAGGAGCGGCGGCGGGTTGATCGCCGGGGCGTCCTCGACGGGGGCGAGGCCACGCGCTTCGAAGGAGCTCAGCCGCGCGGGCTCAGGGGGCGGGGTCTCCGGCGGCGTCGGCGGCCGACACGCCGAGAGCCCAACGAAGGCGGAGAGCACGGGGAGGAGCAGGGGTCCGCTGCGCATCGGGATCAGCTTCCGGGCGTGGGGATGTGGTGGCGTCGCGCCGCCGGAGAAGTGTAGCCGCTTCGCCAAGCGTCGGTCGACCGTGGTGATCGGGCTCGCGTCGGCGCCGAGAACAGGCCAGAATGGGATCACATGCCCGCGCCCTCCCTTCACACATTTGGCCAGATCGCGCTCAGCCTGGCCTGCGTCGGGTTCTTCGCGACCTTGGGTGTGCTCGTGGGCGGGATCGGCGAGGGGCTGGTGTTCACCACGCTCACCTTGGCCGCCGAGCCGTTGTTGTGGTTCTTGGGGCTCTCCCTCGCCCTGAACTTCGCGGTCAACGCGCGGGGTTTGGCCGCGCTCACGACCAGCTTCGCGCTCTTGGCCTTCGCGACCGGGGTGCGCCTGCCGCAGCCGCCGGACTCGAACCACAAGGCCCCGACCGCGATCACCACCGTCGTGAAGACCTGCGCCGCGAGCCTGGGCGCGCCGGAGGGCGAGGTGACCGTCGCCACCTGGAACGTCGCCGGGAGCGAAGACGCCCGGGGCATCGCGCGGGCGCTGCTCACCCTGAACGCGGACGTGATCGCCGCCCAAGAGGTGCGAGGGGAGGCGCTCTGGGCCGAGGTCATCGGCCACCTGCTCACCCACCAAGAGGCGCTGTACAACGAGGTCGTCGCCCGTGGCGCCTCCCCATCCCCCGACACGGCGCTCGTGCAGGGCCAATACATCGAGGCGATGGGCGGCGCGGGCCTCGGCGTCGTCGTGCGGGGCGGCTTCTTCGGGCGCTGCGGAGAGGACCGCTTCGCCGGGGTCACCGTGCCGATGCCCGCCGCGGGTGATCGTGTCGCCAACGCCGTCCTCACCTTCCCGGTGCTGCCTGGCGTCGGGGCGTTCCCCTTCGTCGCGGTGCACCTGGACCGCCCGGCGGGGCCTTCAGAGCTCGGCGGCTGGGGTGGGCGCATCGGCCGCGCCGGGCGCCTGCTCGCCGGGGTGAGCCGCGCCCTGGACGTGGACTCCATCGTCATCGCCGGAGACACCAACACCCACCGCACCTTCTCTCGTTTTGGTGGGGTGCTCGCCGGCGCTGGGCTCACCGAGGCCATCGCCGGGCCGAGCTGGCCCGCGCGCTTGGGGCCGATCCCGGCCTTGCCGCTGTACACCCTCGACCGGGCGTTCGTGGGGCCGAGCTGGACCGTCGCCAGCGTCAAGGCCCTTCGTGTGGGCTTGCCTTCAGACCACCTCGCCGTCGTGGCGCGGCTCAGGCCGACGAGCGCGACGGCCTCGACGCGCTGAGGCCGCTCAGCTCGCCTCGGGCCGCAGCAAGGTGTTGAGGTCTGGCGCGGTGATGGCCTCCCGAATGAGGCGCTGGAGGTTCTCGGGGTGAAGCTCTTGCAGCCGGGCGATGGCCCACGGCGGCAGACCGCCAAAACGCTCCTGCAACAGCGTCTCAAGGGCGATGCGCAGGCCCTCCATCTGGCCTTCTTGTCGCCCTTCGCTGCGTAACCGCTCGCCGTATCGCATCAGCTCCTCCTTCACCGCGGGCCTCAGTCGTCGCCCGAGGGCCGCCGTGATCGTGTCGTCGGGAGGTGAGTCGCTCCTCTCAAAAACATACCTCAAGAGCTGGAAGGTCGGCAGCTCTCCCCGACGATTCAGCAGGGCGTCGAACAGGCGCCAGTTTTGGCTCAGGATGGGCCACAGCTCAGGATCGTGGCCGTGGCGCATCAAGAGCAAGGTGAGCCGACCGCCGTCCTGGGCGGGGATCTCCGCGTCGGGCAGGCGGGTGAGGTCCTCCAAGAACAGGCGCAGCTCGGGCAGGTGGTCTCCCAGGGCCGCGATCACCGACGGCGGCGCGTCGTACAGCTCTGAGAGGCGCGTCGGCGCGCTCCAAGGGCGCTGGCCGTGGTGAATGACGAGGGTGAGCACGACCGGCAGCCGGGCGGATCGTGACGCCGCGAGGGTGGCCTCCCAGACCCGCAGGGTGTAGCGCAGCACCCGCAGCGGCATCGTTCGGTCGGCGGTGGACTGGTGCTCGACGATGAGCACGAGCTCGACATAACCGCCGTCTCGCCAAGGCACGCGGAAGCGCAGGTCGGAGGAGGTCGAGCTCAGCGCCTCGTCGATGGACTCCGCGGGCAAGGCCACGAGCTCGTCGAGGTTGAGCAGGGCGATCACCTCGCCGGGAAGCAGATCACGCAGCAGACCAACGACCTCCACGGGGTCGCTGAAGATGGACTTGAACAAAGAGTCATGCGGGTTGCTCATCTCCGCCGCTTACTGCGGGGATCGGCCCAACTCTGTCCGGGGGATCGTTCAGGGCTGAGGAAGGTACGCGAGATGACGCGCGAGCGCCAACACCGCGCCCAGGCCGTCCTCGACGTGGGGCGCTGGATCCTCGGGGTTGTACCAGCGGAAGGGGTCGCGCCAGGTGTCTGGGGCCAGGGGGCGCACGCCCGATCGGCCGAGCTCGATGAGGAAGCTCGACGCGCCGACCTGCTCGGACATGTGGTCAAGCTCGGTGCCCAAGGCGCGAAAGAAGAAGCTCCACCGGCCGAGCGGCGTCACGCGGTAGGGCCGCGTCTGCCCCTGGGCCATGACCTGCCCCAGCGTCATGAGCGCGTCGTGGTCAGGGTGCCGGGCGCGATCCCCGGCCCACGGCAGGTAGATCATGCCCCCGAAGGCGTGTAACGAGACGCTGAAGTCCACCTCGGCGGCGCGGGCCAAGGCGTCTAAGGCGCGGGTCTCGGGCTGGGAGAGGGCCTCGGGCGAGGTCTGGTAGTAGCGGCGGGTGGTTGGCAAGCTCGCCCAGATCACGTCCGCCTCGCGGTTCACGGCGAAGTCGCGGTTGAGGTCGACCTGGTTGGCGTTGCCGCGCCGATAGGTGCGGTCGTCCCCGGCGAGCAGGTCGGCCTCGACGTTCGCCCGGCCATCGGGGTTCGCCACGGGGACGATGATCACCTCCACCCCTGAGGCGGGCCGCGCGCCGAGGGCCTCGATGAGCGCGATGGCGACCTCGCTCCCGAGCCACTCCAAGGCGTGAAGCTGGGCGGTGACGAGCAGGCGGTGTCGGGTCTCGACGCCGGGATCCCGCACCCGCACGGCCCACAGCCGCCGCCCCTCGACGCTGAGCCCGTACCGCTCGGCGCTCACCCGGCCCGGATGCTCCCGAATCACGGCGGCGACGCGCTGGTGAAGCTGGGCGGTGAACGCATACCCCTCGGCCCGGGCCGGGTGCGGGCTCGGCGGCACGAGGCGCTCGACGTAGCGCAGGTAGGGGTCTTCCGGCGGCGCGGCCACCGCGAGACCCCCGCAGAGCATCGCGACGGCGAAGGTGAGCGCGGCGCGGTTGAACAAGGACGGCTCCAGGCGACTGGGCGCTGTAACCGTCCTCACGTTGCGTTGGCGTAGTGACTCCGATGAGAGTCACCAAAGCGCGTCACTTGGGGGGCAGCACGAGGTCGTCGCCGACGTGCACGGCCCGGCGCCCCAGCCGCGCCTCCAAGGCGGCGCCGTAGCGCGGATCCCCGCCATGGTCGTAGACGACGATCCAGGTCGGCGCGTCCACGAGGAGCGCCTCGATGGTGCCCCGGGGCTCATCCAACACGAAGATCACCCGCCCGTTCACCCGTCGCGGCTGGCCGTACCGGAAGTCGTCCAGCGCCGCGTCGGGATGCCTCACCCGGGGCATCGGCGTCCAAGGGGGCAGGCGCCAGAGCGTCGGGGAGATCCGGCGTTTGTCGTCGTCGTTGACCGGCGCCGGGCGGAGCAACAGGATCCGATCCTCGGGCCGCGCGGCGCTCAGGGCGTGGTCAACGCCCCGGGGCGCCGCGTCGAGCAGCGCCGCGAGCCGCGAGCGCTCCGCCGGGAGCTGGGCGAGCCCCTGGGTCAGCGCGAGCCCCAGCGCCAGCCGCCGCGCCCAGGTGGACGTCGCGCCGTGGTGCACGAGCAAGGCCCAAGGCGCGGTGAGGGCCAAGGCGTAGGGGAGCTGGTGCGGGGCGGCGACGTGGGCGGCCTGAAGCCCCAACACGAAGGCCAAGGTCACGAGCCAGCCGATGAACAGCGCCGGGGCCCGCCGCGCGCCGAGCAGGCCCAGCGGCAGCCAGAGGAGCGGCCACGGCCCGAAGCGGGTCCAGGCGTCTTGGAGCATCAGCGCGGGCTTCAGCGGGGGCTGCATCCGGCTGCCAGGGTCCGCCCCGATCGCCCAGAGCCCCGGGAGCAACGGGGTCACGGCGAGGACGAGGCTGAGCAAGGTCCACGCGGCGAGCTTGGGGCGGGCCTTGATCAGGCTCAAGGCCACGACCCCGGCGACGAAGCCCCCGAGGCCGTGGGTCCACCCCGCCAACGCGGCGACCACCGGGAGCGCCCACGCTGAGTCCCCGGACGCGGCGCGCTCCCGAAGCGCCCACAGGGTCGCCACGAAGCAGGCCAAGAGCGGGTAGTTGTTGACCTCGGCGGCGTAAGGGAGCTGCACCGCCGAGGTCGCCGCCGCCGCCGCCGCGACGGGCCAGCGCCGCAACGCGAAGACGGCCAGCGCTGAGGCCAAGGCCGAGGCCCCCAGCCAGAGGAGCGGCACCGGCGCGTAACGTTCGCTCAGCGCGTGGAGCACAAACCACAGCGGCGGGTGCAGGCCGGTGAAGGTGGTGAGGGCCTCGCCGACGCGCCCCGCGTCCAAGGCGCTCACGATCGGCCCGGAGTAGGCCGCGTAGAGCCAGCTCACCTCCTCCCAGCGCTGGGGCACCCGCAGCGCGCGCAGGGCGAGGCCCAAGGTGACGACCGCGCCAAAGAGTGCGATGTTGGGCGTGATCCTGGAGCGCCTATGCCCCGAGCCTACGCCGCCGCAGCCCTGTTCGCCCTCGCGCCGCTCACCGCCCTCGCCGTCGAGCCCTCGGCCTACCCCGTCACGCTCATGGGCGGCCTCTCCGTGCAAGGCGCCGCCGTCGGCGGGATGAGCCTCGGAGGCGTCGGGACGGGGCGGGTGATCATCCACGGCAAGAAGCTCAGCCTCGACTTCGCCGGAGGGGAGGGGGTCGCGAACCAAGAGCTACGCCACGTCGGCGCGGTGTTTGTCGGGGCACGAAAGCCCTTCGGGCCCGATCTCTACGGGCGCTTCGGGTTTTACCACCAGCACGAGACGCCGTGGGCCGACTTCGTGAGCGCGCCCTTGGGCACGATCGCGGCGGTCGATGAGCACATCTTCCATCGCTCCGGGGCCCAGCTCGCCGTGGGCTGGCTGCGGCCCTGGGACGTCGCGATGACCGACGACCCTTGGCGCCGCGTGATGAGCGGCGTCGAGCTCTCCGTCGCCGCCTTGCCCGACGACTCGGGGCCCAAGGTCATCGTCGGCTTTGAGGTGAGCGCGGGCTTCGGCGTCGGCGAGCGTCGGCGCTGACGCCCGGGGCTCGCTCAGGTCGTGAGGCGCACCGGGCGCTTGAGCTTCTCGGCGAACAAGCGCGAGAGCAGGGGCGCCATCGGCTCCTTGGAGTCCCGCTCGGTCCAGGACGTGTTGGCCTCGTCCCAGAAGAAGTGCCAGGCCGTGAAGTTCGCCGAGAGCCAGAGCTCACGGGCGGGGACCTGCTGGGAGAGCACGAAGGTGCCGCCGCCCTCAAAGGTGCAGGTCAGCACGCCGTCGCTGAGCACAGGGTCGAGCGCGTCGGTGTCTAGGGCGTCGAGCTGCTCGAAGATCTGAGAGAGCGCCGCGGCCACCAGGGCGCGGAACTGCGGCTCATTCATAGACATCGGGGATTCTCCGGTCACGTCAGGCGACGGCCCGCACGCTTGACCCTCCTTCTACCTCACCGTGTCGTGCGGGTCATCGTTTTGCTGCGCGGCGGCGTTGCCCGGCGGGGCGCGCTCAGGTAGTGAAGGGCAGGTCCTGGTCTCCTGGAGCCCTCGTGACGCCCGACAGCCTGCTCTTCGGTGACAACGCCGCCTATCTGGACGATCTCTACCTTCAGTGGCTGGAGAGCCCAACGTCCGTAGAGCCCCGGTTCGCCGCCCTCTTCGCCACCTTTGAGCGCCCGGCGCAGGCGCCTCGCCGCGTCGGCCCCGACACGCGGTCGATCTTCAACCCCGGCGCCGCGCCTACGCCCGCCGCGCCGCAGGCCGTCGCCGCCGCCGCGGATCCCCGCACCTTGCTCCTCGCCCAGGCCACGCCGAGGCTGATCAACGCCTTCCGTGTTCGTGGCCACATGCTGGCCGACATCGACCCCTTGGCCCGCCTAGAGCGCCACGAGCACGCCGAGCTCACCCCGGCCTGGTATGGCCTCACCGACGCCGATCTCGCCCGTGAGGTCGACACCACCCCGCTGATGGGCGTCCCCGCCCGGGCGCCCCTCGGCGTCGTGCTCAAGCGCCTGCACAAGAGCTACTGCGGCTCCATCGGCGCCGAGATCATGAACATCCCGGCCTTAGATCAGCGCCTGTGGCTGCAAGAGCGCCTGGAGAGCCTGCCCGACCGGGTGACCTTGCCCAAGGCCGAGGCGATGCGCGCGCTGCGGAAGCTGAACGACGCCGAGGGCTTCGAGCGCGCCTTACACAACCGTTTCCCCGGCACCAAACGGTTCTCTCTGGAGGGTGCCGAGAGCCTCATCCCGCTCCTCGACACCTTGGTCGAGGAGGGTGGCGCCCGAGGCGTCGTCGAGGTCGTGCTCGGCATGGCCCATCGCGGCCGCCTCAACGTGCTCTCGAACATCCTCGACAAGCCGCTGGGCGCCATCGCCAAGGAGTTTGAGGACAACTCGCCCAAGACCTTCCAGGGCTCCGGCGACGTGAAGTACCACCTCGGCTACTCCTCCGAGCGCGTGACGGCCGCGGGCCCGGTCGTCACCTTGAGCCTCGCGTTCAACCCGTCGCACCTAGAGGCGGTGAACCCCGTCGTCGAGGGCCGGGTGCGCGCTCGGCACGACCGCCTCGGCGGCGGAAAGGCCGCGATCAAGCAGGTGTTGCCCGTGCTCTTGCACGGCGACGCCGCCTTCGCGGGCCAGGGCCTCGTCGCCGAGACCCTCAACCTCTCCGACCTCGCCGGGTACCGCACCGGCGGCACCATCCACGTCGTCATCAACAACCAGATCGGCTTCACGACGCCGCCGCACGAGGCCCGCTCGACGCCTTACGCGACGGACGTGGCGCGGATGCTCGCCGTGCCGATCTTCCACGTCAACGGGGAAGACCTCGACGCGCTCATCGCCACGGTGAAGCTCGCCGTCGAGTGGCGTCAGACCTTCCACCGCGACGTCGTCATCGACATGTACTGCTTCCGCAAGCACGGCCACAACGAAGGCGACGAGCCCTCGTTCACCCAGCCCTTGGAGTACGAGGCCATCCGCAGCCACCCCTCGGCGGGCAAGGTCTTCTCCCGGGCGCTCGTCGAGGCGGGCCGCGCCACCCAAGCCGAGGTGGACGGCGTCTTCGGCGAGAGCCGCGAGGAGCTAGAGCGCCAGATCGGGCACCAGCCCGAGAACGGCCGCGACTCCTACACCGGCAACGCCAAGTCGCCGATGGGCGCGATCTGGTCCAAGTACCGCCTCGGCCTCGACGCCCCGGCGGACACCCGCTTCCCGTTGGACGACCTCAAGGCCCTGCTCGTGCAGGCGAACACCCTGCCCGAGGGCTTCACCGCCCACCCCAAGATCCTCCGCCTGCTCCAGCAGCGCCTGGAGATCGCCCGGGGGGAGCGCCCCGTAGACTGGGCCGTCGCCGAACAGGCGGCCTATGGCACCCTCGCCGTGCAGGGCCTCCGGGTGCGGCTCTCGGGCCAAGACTCCGGGCGCGGCACCTTCTCCCATCGCCACGCCGTGCTCACCGACGTGAAGACCGGCGCGGAGCGGTTCCCGCTCGACCACCTGCGCGAGGGCCAGGCCCGCTTTCAGGTGATGGACTCGATGCTCTCCGAGGCGGCGGTCTTGGGCTTCGAGTACGGCTACACCCTGGACTACCCCGACGCCTTGGTGTTGTGGGAGGCGCAGTTCGGCGACTTCGTCAACGGCGCCCAGGTCATCATCGACCAGTTCATCGTCGCGGGCGAACAGAAGTGGAACCGCTGCTCGGGCCTCGTGATGCTCTTGCCCCACGGCTACGAGGGCCAGGGCCCAGAGCACAGCTCGGCGAAGATGGAGCGGTTCTTGATGCTCTGCGCTGAAGACAACATGCAGATCGCCAACTGCACCACCCCGGCGAGCCTGTTCCACATCCTCCGCCGCCAAGCCCTGCGCCCGAGCCGCAAACCCTTGGTCATCTTCACGCCCAAGAGCCTCTTGCGGCATCCCGAGTGTGTCTCGACCTTAGAGGAGCTGGCGAACGGCAGCTTCCAGGCGGTGATCCCCGAGGTTGAGCCCCTGCCGGAGTCGGCCGTGCGCCGCGTCGTGCTCTGCCAAGGCAAGGTCTACTACGATCTGGTCGCCGAGCGCCGCAAGCGCGGCGTCGAGGACGTGGCCTTGGTGCGGGTCGAGGAGCTCTACCCCTACCCCCGGGCGGCGATTCAGGCCGAGGTCGATCGTTACCCCGCCGCGGAGGTGGTCTGGTGCCAAGAGGAGCCCCGGAACATGGGCGCTTGGCCGGTCTACTGCGACTGGCTGCGGGAGCAGCTCCCGTCCGATCGCCAGCCGATCTACGTCGGTCGTAAGCCCGCGGCCTCGCCCGCGACGGGCAGCCACCACATCCACGCCGAGGAGCTGCGGGCGCTGCTTGACGCGGCCCTGCGCCCCGCCTGATCTCTCCCCCGGTCTTGTCCAAGGAGCCCCCTCATGGCCATCGAAGTTGTGATCCCCACCGTCGGCGAGTCCGTCGCCACCGTGTTCATCGCCCGCTGGATCGCCAAGGAGGGCGACGTCCTCGCGGCGGGGCAGCCCGTTCTGGAGATCGACTCCGACAAAGCCTCCATGGAGGTGCCCGCCCCGGCGGCGGGTGTGCTCACCCGGCGGCTCTTTGAGGAGGGCGCTGAGGTCGCCATCGGCGCCGTCGTCGCGGAGCTGGGTGAGGTGGGCGCGGCCGTCGCGCCCGTCGCCGCCGCGCCTGTCGCCGAGGCCGCCGAGCCCGGCCGCGCCGCCCAGACCGGCCCCGCCGCCCGGCAGGTCGCCGCCCAGGCGGGCGTCGCGCTCAACGAGGTGCCTGGCAGCGGCACCCGTGGCCGCATCTTGAGCCAAGACGTGCGCGCCGCCGCCGAGCAGGCCGACCGCGCGCCGAACGGCAACCCCGGCGTCGTGCCCCCCGCCGTCGCCAGCGCGGCGGTGAGCGGCGG
>JBEAVX010000342.1:0-4572 GCA_041160755.1 Pseudomonadota bacterium | reverse complement strand
TTTGGCGCCGCTCGTCAAGGTGTGGGCGGCGGCTCGGTCGGCGGCGGGTTGACCGCGCCCGGATCGACGCCGGGGTCTTCCCCGAGGACCTCCTCGCCGTCGCCCTCCGGCGCGCCGAGCTGCGGCGTGCCGACGTCCTCTTCGTTCACCGCCGGGCCGATCACCAAGACCGGGGCGTCGGCGGGCACCGACCGGGACTCGATCTCGGCGACGCGGCGAAGGTAGGCCTCGATGAGCTCGTGGGGGTCTTTTTTGCCCCGGCGCAGATCCCGGGAGAGATCCCGCGCCGCGTCGAGGCGGTCGCGGCGGTCGGCGTCTTCGCCCGGGTCCGACGCCATCAACGCGTCGAAGGCGCCCTCCAAGGGGGCGTATCGATCGCTCAAGGTCGGGCCCGTGGTCCCGGCGGGGTCGGCGGGGGTCGCGGCGCCCTCGGCCCCATCGACGGCCTCGCCGCCCGCTTGAGGGCCCTCGCCATACCGGACGACGCAGCCGCCGAGGAGCACGAGGGACAGGAGAGCGAGGGGCGCCAGACGCATGAGGACCTCCACGATCCTCGCACTCTTGCTGCTTTGGCGCCGCTCGTCAAGGTGTGGGCGGCGGCTCGGTCGGCGGCGGGTTGGCCTCATCGTCCTCGATCTGATCCCAGACCGACGGCGGCGTGCCCAGGCGGGGCTCCTCGACGCCGCCGGTGTCCACCGGCGCGGCTTCCCCCAGCGGCTGGGCGAGGTCCACGGGCGGCGGCTCCATCGGCGCCTCGGCGGCCTGGGCCCGAGCGCCGAAGGGGGCGAAGCGCCGCGAGGGGTTGTCCGCCGGGGCCAACACGAGCACGCTCGCGCCCTCGCCTTCGACTCCCGGGGCGGCGGGCAGGCCGTTGACCTCGGAGACCCGCACCCGCACCAGCTCGTCGTCGTCCTCGGCGGCCTTGGCGTCGGCGGGCGGCTTGCCGAGCAGGCCCATCGCCGCCATCGCCTCGATCGCCCCGGCCCAGGCCGGCAAGGCGCCGGACGCGCCTTGTAGCCGCGTCGAGCCCCGGGACATCGAGCGGTTGTCGTCATAGCCGACGTAGCTCGCGACGGTGAGGGACTCCGTGGGGTCGTAGCCGTCCTCGCGCCAGATCGGGGCGTAGCCGATGAACGCGGAGTTCTTGTAGTCGTTCGTCGTGCCGGTCTTGCCGCCCAGGGGCGACGGCTTGGCGACCTCAAACGCCCGGCGCCCCGTGCCGTGCTGCACGACGTTCCGAAGGATGTCGAGGGTGAGGCGCCCGGCGAGGGGGTCGGCGACCTGGGTGGCCGTGGGCCGGGCCTTGTAGATCGTGCGGCCCTCGCGGTCTTGAATCTCCCGCACGAGCAAGAGGCCCTGGGCGGGCGCGGGCAGCTCAAAGCTCCCCAAGATGCCGGTGACCGACGTGGGGTCTTCGCCGTCGCCGGGCGTCGTCCAGGCCTCGCCCTTGAGGAACCCTTGGTACATCCGCGCCGCCTCCAAGAGCGTGATGTCCGCCGCGCCCAAGGGCAACGACATCACCGACGGCAGCTCGGTCTCGACGCCGAGGGCCTTCGCCAAGCCCGCGATGGTGCGCATCCCGAGCTGGGCGCGGAAGTCGGGGTGGCCGTAGAGCAGGCGATCGTCGTAGGGGTCAAGGCCCACGGCGCCGGTGAGCTGGTCGTTGAGCGCGGCGCGCAGGGCCGTGAGCGTCGAGAGGTGCAGGCGGCCGTGGAGCGCCGGATCGTCGTCGATGGTGGGCAAGCCGGGCTCGTTGAGGCGCCCCAAGAGGCTCTCGGCCACAGGCGCCCAGCCCTCGCCCACACGCCCGCAGGCGAGCTTGAGCTCGCCGTTCAGAGGCCGGGTGAAGAGCAGGCTCACGGCGCTGGCGCTCGGGGCGACGCCGCTCGTCTGCCCAGCGGTGAGCGCGGCCACGGCGGCCTCACAGCGCGGGGCGAGCTCCTCCAGGCTCTTGAGGTTCATCTCCAAGGCCGCGAGCTTCGTGCTGGCGTCTTTGCCGCCGCGCACCTTGGCCATCTCCTTCTCGAAGCCGCGCCCGTAGTGCAGGCTGCGCAGCTCCAAGGCGTCCTCAGGGTGGCCCAAGAAGCTCAGCTCGCCGAGCACGGACTCTTTGGCGGCGTGGAGCAGGGCCTCCTCTTTGCGGTCTTCAGTGGCGATGACGCCGTACACGTCACGAACCCGGGTGATGTAGGCGGCGCGGTCCTCATCCGGGCGCTGGGCGAGGTCCACCCGCTCGGCGAGGCGGCGGAGCTGCTCGTCGTTGAGGCGGTCCACGAGGTGCGCGAGCAGCCAGATCGTCGCCAGGTTCTCCGAGCGCACCCCCGCCCAGCTCAGGCTCACGAAGTCCTCGGGCTCGTGATCGGCCTTGGGGTAGTAGAAGCTTCCCGAGAACGGGAACACGCCGCGCCGGTTGTCCAAGGCGTCTGTGGGCGCCCAGCCGAGCTGCAACGCGGCGTTGTAGACGAGCACCTTCCACGTCGAGCCGAGCTGGCGTTTGGCCGTGGTCACGCGGTTGAAGTTTTTGTTGTCGTTCCCGCCGACCATGGCGAGGATCTCGCCCTCACGCAGCACGACGGTGGCGCCCTGAAGGGTCGGGCGAAGCTCCAGATCGCAGAGCGCGACCTTGTCCTTGATCGTGCGCACCGACACCCACACCACGGCGCCTGGGGCGAGGGTGTCCTTGAGCGTCTGGCGCAGGGCCGCGTCGGGTTTGGCGTTTCGGTCGCCCTTCTGGGCCACGGCGAGCACCTGGGCGGCGCGGTCAAGGCCGGCCTTGTCGACGAGTCCCGCGGCGACGCCGAGGTCGAGCACGAGGCCGTGCTCAGCGTGTGAGCGCACCTTGGCGTAACGAAGCTCGTAAGGCACCGGGGGCTTGGCGGTCTCGGCGATGGGCGCGAGGCTCGCCTTCTGCACGAAGCTCTTCGCCGTGGCGCCCTCCAAGGCCGGGCCGACCTCGGTGAGATGATGCCAGAGCGCGTAGGTCGAGGCGCGCTGGGCGTCGGCGTCCAACGTCGTGATGATGCGTAGCCCCGCCGAGGACGGGTTCACGATGCCCACCTTCGTGAACAAGGTCGTGAACGGCTCGGCCTCGATCTGCCGCTCGACCTCGTCCATCAGCACGCTGCGGTCAAACCGAAACTCGCCCTTCTTGAACGGCAAGGGCCGGTCGATGTAGGCGTCGTAGGTCTGCTCGTCGATCTTGCCGTCCTCCAGCATCCGCCCCAAGACGTAGCGCACGCGGGTCTGGGCCTTCTTCTTGGCGCTCTCCCGGTCGGCCTCCGTCGCGCCGATGAACGGGTTGTAGCGCCCGGGGATCTTCACCAGACCGGCCAAGAACGCGCACTCTTGCACGTCGAGCTCCTCGACCTCTTTGTCGAAGAAGTAGCGGGCGGCGATGCCCAAGCCGCGCCCGTTGCCGTAGACGTGGAACTGGTTGGCGTAGAACTCGAGGATCTCCTCCTTCGAGAAGTGCGCCTCCAGCCGCAGGGTGTCGATGACCTCGTACATCTTGCCCGTGGCGTCGCGGGTGCCGGGGCGGAAGAGGTTCTCGGCGGTCTGCATCGTGAGCGTCGAGCCGCCGGAGACCATCTGCCCGGCGCGAATGTTCTGGTTCATCGCCCGGGCGAGGCCCCAGAGGTCGATGCCGAAGTGCTCAAAGTAGCGCTGGTCTTCTGAAGAGGTGATCGCGTCTACCCAGGCCTTGGGGATGCGGTCGTAGGGCACATACTGGCGGTGCTCATCGTCGAAGAACGCGCCGATGGGCGTCTCGCCGTCGCGGTAGGTGACGAGGGACTCTTGCCCGATGAGCGTGAGGATGTGATCGCGGGAGATGTGGTCGCCGGGATCGTCGATGACGTAGAGCCGGTACAAGACCGCCCCGATGCCCGCGCTGATGACGGCGAGCACGAGGAGCGCGGCCAGGGCGCGGGCGAGAAGACGTAGGGCTCTCATCGAGGATCCCCCAAGGGTTTTGGCGACGTCACAAGCGCGAACATCAGGCGCTCTATCTCGGCGAAGGTCCGCTCGCGGGGCAGGCCGAGCGCGCGCTCACGGCAGGCCAGACGCAGGGCCTCGCCGCCGTGAATGGCCCGGCGGGTGGCGGCGATGAGCCCGTCCACGCCCTCTCCGACGAGGCCCTCGACGGGGAAGACCTCCGTGGCGCCGTTGAACGGCGTGGTCACCGGCACCACCCCGCAGGCCATCGCCTCGACGCAGACGTTGCCGTAGGGCTCATAGCGGGTGGGCAGGATCAGCACGTCGAGGCCCGGGAGCAGGCGCTCTGGCGCGCTGGAGGGCCCCAGAAAACGCACTTCGGGCAGGCGTCGGCGCCAGCGGGGGAGCTGGCTGTCATGGCCGATGGCGACGAGCGGCAGCCCCAGGC
This sequence comes from Pseudomonadota bacterium, assembly GCA_041160755.1. GTDB lineage: Bacteria > Myxococcota_A > UBA796 > UBA796 > CAJQPC01 > JADKFE01. The sequence continues at coordinate 191 of JBEAVX010000342.1, read as the reverse complement.
CCCGGGCCACCGCCGCGGCCTCCTCAAGCCCCTTCCGCGCGAAGCCCGTGCCCAAGAAGCCCAAGACCGGCCCCTCGCCCACCCCCCACTCGGCGCGAAGCTGGGCGCGGCGCTGGGGATCGGGGCGAAACCGCTCGGTGTCGACGCCGTTGGGCACGACGCTCACCCGGTCCAGGTCGAGGCCGTAGTGC
>JBEAVX010000282.1:0-2583 GCA_041160755.1 Pseudomonadota bacterium | reverse complement strand
ATGAGCGCCAAATAGAGCGGCGTCTCTGGAGCTAGCGTGCGTGGGGCACCCGACCCCAGATCCGCGACACGAATGTTCATCAACGCCCGATACAGAGGCATGAGCTGCTCATGCCCGAGCTGCGCCGCCGCAGAGAGGGACAAGGCGTTGGGACGCCCGTTCAGAAACACCTGGATCATCTGGTTGGGACCGCTGAGGTGCTCGCTGAACTTGAGCTTGTCACCCTCCCGCGTGAGCCAGGTCTGCTTACGTCCGCTGGGCCAGGCGTAGATCCACTCCTCCAGCACCCGCGCGTCATCGACGACGAAGCCGTACTGCACGCGGCCCGTAGCCAAGAGCAGGGTGATCTCAAAGGTGGACGGCTGCCCCGGCCCCGCGCCCCAAGCGAAGGGCTCCCGAGGCACACCCTCATTGGGCGCCCAACGGCGATACGAGAGGTCGACCGCGTCCCGCATGAAACCGAGGGCGGTGAGCACGTTGCTCTTGCCGCTGGCGTTCCCGCCGTACAAGGCCAGCGCAGGGAGCAGGCGGCGCGACCCGAGCGTCCGCACACGCGGGTCGTCTTTGGCGCCGATCGTGGCGGCCTCGAAGGTGAGGGCCTGCTCATCTAGGATCGATCGGTGGTTCGCGACACGAAACTCGATGAGCATAGGGCCTCCTGGCGCTCCCTATACCACACTTTCAGGTCATTTCACGCAGACTCTCTGCACGAAATGACCTGTAAACCCGCCCGCTCACCCAATCACCCCCCCATGAAACGTCCACCGCCCCAGCGGCAGCGCCGCCGCGTGGGCATGACACCACCGCTGCCACGCCCGCTGGTGCGCCACCTGCACACGCCAGGGGCCCTCGCTGTCGATGGGCTGGGTGTGGCGGGTGGTGATCACGAGCTCGTCATAGGCGCCGCGGCGCACGAAGGGGTCGTCGTCGCCGAGCTTCTTCACCAGGACGGCGGGGCTCATGGGCAGGCCGTCGCGGTAGCGCACGCCGTCGCGGAACTGGTGGCGGCGGTCCTCCCAGATGCGCTCCCAGCGGGAGTGAACGCCGGGCTCCTCAGGATCCTCGCGGTGGCCGAGGATCAGCTCCAGCGCGCCGCAGGCGACAGCGACGAGGGTGCGGTCGCGGATGGTCAAGGCGTGGATGAGCCGGGGCACGGCCCGGGGGTCGCCCAGGTAGCCGAGGCCCTGCACGGCGGAGGCCGCGCGCTCGGTGGGGGCGTCCTCGATGGAGCCCAAGAGCAGGAGCAGGTAGGACGGGCCGCCGTAACGCCCGACGATCTCGCCCGGAGGGTTCGCCAGCTCGCGGCCCGAGGTCAAGGCCTGGCCGTGGAAGTCCACACCCCGGCGGTCGCCCAAGAGCAAGAGCGCGATGGCGACGTCTTCAGCGAGGTCGGGCTGCTCCAGCACGTCGAGGAGATCGTCCGTGGCCTCGCGGTCGCCGATGCGGCCCAAGGCCACCACCGCCGCGCGGCGCACGGCCCGGCTCGACTTGGGGCCGAGCAGGCGCCGCAGGGCCGGGGCCGCGCTCCCCTCCCGACGCCAGCCGAGCACCTCCGCCGCCGCCGCCACGCTCCGGGGCTCGCCGGGCTTCTCTACCGCCGAGAGCAGGCCATCCACCAAGGCACCGTTCGCCGAGCGGGTGATCGCGCCCTTGAGCGCCCGCGCCGCGGCGTCGGGCAGGGGTCGCTCAAAGAGCTGGTGCAGGAGCGCCTGGGAGGCCTCGTAGCTGCGGTGAGAGGCGAGCAAGTCCGCCGCCGCCACATAGGCCGTCACCTTGGGATCACCGGGGCGGGCGGACGCCGCCATGAGATCGCGGCTGAGGCGGGAGAGCTCGGTGTCGAGCGCCTTGACCACGGGCAGGCCCATCGCCGAGATCGCCACGCGGTGCGCGCCGAGGCGGCGCTCGGGGCGGTCGGCGTCGGCCCGGGTCATCGGCGGGCGGGCGCGCTGGGCCTCTAGGCGATCCTTCGCGTGCACGGCGGCGAGGTTGAGGTGCCACTGGAGCGAGCGCGCGGGGTCGCCCAAGAAGGCGTCCGCGGCGCCGATCCCGGCGGCCAGAGAGAGCGGCGGCTGGGCGAAGAGCTCCCGGGCCTGGCGCGCGGCGGCGACGCCGTCGGGGGACTCGGGGCCGAGCAGGCGGGCGATGCGCAGCCGGGCCCAGCCCTCCCGAGCGCGAAGCTCCAAGGCTTTGTAAGAGGCCGCCGCCTCGGCGTAGCAGGCCAAGGCGTCTTCAGCCCGGCCCCGGGCGGCGAGCATGTCGCCCTCGCGCAGCTTCACCCGGGAGATGAGCTCAGGATCGCGCGCCTCGTGGGCCCGGGACTCGGCGGCCTTGTACGTCATCGCCGCTTGGCCGAGCTGCCCTTCGCCCCGGGCGCAGTCGCCGAGGCCGACACACACCCAGGCTTGCAGCGTCGGGTCTCCAGCGCGGATCGCGTGGTGGTCGGCCTCCATAAACATCTGCCGCGCCTGGGGGTACCGCTGGTTGAGCAGGTGTCGCTCACCACAGAGCAGGGCACGGAGGGCGAGATCGGCGGGGTCGGTGAGCCCCTGGGCCGCCTCCTCCAAGATCTCTTCAGCCCAGGGC
>JBEAVX010000273.1:0-4779 GCA_041160755.1 Pseudomonadota bacterium | reverse complement strand
GCTGACGAGCTGGTCGGCCTCGGCGATGAGCGCGCGGCAGGCGGCCACGTCACCCTCGGCGGCCACGAGCCAGGCCCGCCAAGCCCGCAACAGCGGCCGGAACCCCTCGCTGTCAAACTTGAGGGAGAGGGGGTCGGCGGCGTCGAGGATCGCCGTGAGCCGGGCGGTGTCGCGGCGGGCGACGGCGATGCGCGCCTGGAAGACGTAGACCGCGAGCTCCTCCTCGTGGTTGTCGAGCGTGCGGCACAGCCGCAGGGCCTCTTCAGCGTTGTCGTCGGCCTCGATGAGCCGCCCGACATCCTGCAGGATCAACGAACGAAAGCGCAGGCCCAAGGCCACGCCGTAAGGCTGGTTGATCTCGCGGGCTTGGCTGATGGTTCGCTCGGCGATCTGCTGGCCTTTGCGCAGGTTGCCCATGACGTGGGCCAGCTCGACCAGGTTGACCCGCACCACCGCCAGAGGCCCGAGCTTTCCGAGCTTCTCGAAGACCTGGGCCGACTGCTCCAGGTATTTGCGGGCCTCGGCGGCCTGGCCCCGGCAGAAGGCGACGAGCCCCAGGCCGTTGTAGCCGTGGCCCATGGCCTCGTCGTTGCGCACGGTGCCGCCGACGGTGAGGCACTCCAGCCAGAAGTTGCGCGCGCCGTCCATGTCGGCGCGGTACCAGCGCACGGTGCCCAGGCCATAGAGCGGGTCGGCGCGGAGGCTGTGGTCGCCGAGGCGGTTGGCGAGCTGCAAGGCCTGGGAGAGCCGCTCCTCGGCCTCGTCGATGCGGTGCTCCCGCAAGGAGTCGCGGCCGAGGTGGTTCAGGGTGCGGGCGCGCAGGCGGTCGTCGCCGATGGCGATGGCGAGGCTGTCCGCGAGGGTCCAGTCCTCGTGGGCCTCGGCCCAGCTCCCGAGGTGAAACAAGGAGAGGCCCCGCTGAATGCGCAGCTCGGCGAGCTGGCGGTCGGCCTCCTCCAAGATCAGCAGCTCTCGCGCGGCGGGCTCTAAGGCCAAGGCGCGGTTGAAGAAGGTGAGCGCTTCAGAGACGAAGCTGCGCTCCAAGAGCCGCACGCCGGCCTTCACGAGGTAGGGGTAGGCCTTCGCGGGCAGCTCGCCGCGCTCAAAGTGCCAGGCGAGGGTCTCGACGACGGAGGAGACCCGCTGGCGATAGAGCCGCTCCAAGGCCCCGCCGAGGCGACGGTGCAGGGCCGCGCGCTCCCCTGCGGGCACGGAGTCCACGAGCACGTCCCGAATTCGGGCCTGGGAGAGCTCCAGGAGCTCCTCTTGGCCGACCTGGCGCACCCGGAGCACGCCGCGCTCGGTGAGCTCGTCGAGGGCGTCGTCTAAGGCGTGCTCGTCGCCGCCGGTGGCCTCTAAGATCACGTCGGGGGTGACCTCATGGGGGCACAACGCGACGAGCGCCGCCACGCGCAGCACCTCGGGCTTGAGGCCCCGCAGGCGCTCCTTGAGGGCCTCGCGGATGCTGCCGGGCACCGGCAAGGGGGTGTGGGAGACGGCGCGCTCGTCGAGGCCCAGGCGCCAGCGACCGCCCTCGTCAAAGATCACGCCCTCTTCAGCGAGGCCCCGGATCATCTCGCTGATGAGGTGGGGGCTGCCTTCGCCCTCTTGGTGGAGGCGCTGGGCCAAGGCGATGAGCAGGGGCGCGTCGCCCAAGAGCTGCGCGAGGAGCTCCTCGACGGCGATGACCGAGATCGGGCCGAGCTCGAAACGCTCGACGAGCGGCGCGGCGCCATCGTTGAGCCAGGTCTCCAGGGGATCGGCGGCGGTGGGCGGCTGCCGGGCGAAGCCGAACAGGAGCGGCTCGGCCTGGAGCTGCAGGTGGTTTCGGAGCAAGAACTCCAGCACCTTGAGCGTGCCCCGGTCGGCGTGGTGCAGGTCGTCCAAGAGCACCACGGTCGGCCCCAACGAGGACAAGAGCTCGCGGGTGGCGGCCATAACGGGGTAGGGCTCAAGGTCACCCTCGCCGAGGCGGAGCTGCTGCAGCGTCGGCGGCAAGCTGTGCCCAGCGGCCTCCAGGGCCGAGAGCAAGGCGCGCAGGCCACCATACGGCGCCATGTTCGCCGGGCAGATCGCGCCGATGACCCGCAGGCCCTCGTCCCGCGCCATGACGACCAGCTCCCGCAGCAGGCGGGACTTGCCGAGGCCCGACGGGCCCTCCAGGAGCATCGCCGCCCCGCGCCCGCTCGTCTGGAGGCCCGAGACCAGGCCCCGAAGCCGCGCGAGCTCGGCGGTGCGCCCGGCGGTGCGGCTGGGGAAGCCCTTGAGCGACAGCCGACGGGGGCCCTTCGCGCGCAGCACGTCGAGCAGGTGCCGCGCGGAGCCATAGCGCTGGTTCGGATCCTTCTCCAAGAGCCGCAGGCAGATGTCGTTTAAATGCGCGGGGACCGTCGGCACGAGCTCGCGGGGCGGCTTGGGCGCCGTCGAGAGGTGCTTCTCCAACAGCCCGGGCACCGTCGTCGCCTGAAACGGCCGCCGCCCGGTCAGCATGTGGTAGAGCACGGCGCCCAAGGCGTAGAGATCGGCGCGGCCGTCCACACGCCCGCCGTTGATCTCGTGGCTGATCTGCTCCGGGGCGATGTAGGCGACGGTGCCGACCATCTCGCCCACCGTCGTCAGCTCGGCGCCGGGCAGGTGCACCACGCCGAAGTCCATGAGCTTGGCCGCGCCGCCTTCAGTGATGCGGATGTTGCCCGGGGTGATGTCGCGGTGCACGAGGCCGCGCTCATGGATGTAGGCCAGGGCCTCGGCGACGTCGGTGAGCACGGCTTCAGCGAGGACAAACCGCTCGGCGGGGGGGAGCTGCCGCCAGTCCTCGATGGCCTCGCGGAGATCCTGGCCGGTGAGCCGCTCCATGACAAACCACGCCCGACCTTCGTAGACCCCGGCGTCGAACACCTTCAGAACGTTCGGGTGGTCCAAAGAAGAGAGCGCCTTAAACTCGGCGCGAAATCGCTCCTCGACCTCACGATCCTCCAGATCGCCACGCAGGAGCTTGAGCGCGCGCACCTCGCCGGTGTCCAGATGCTCCACCTCGATGACCGTCGCCATGCCGCCGCGCCCGAGCGCGCGCAGCGCGCGATAACGCCCCACGACGGCGCCGATGGGGATCTCTGCGCTCTCCGAGCTGAGGGTCAACGGCGATCCGGGAGAGAGGTCATTCAGGCGGACTCATCGAGGTTATCGTGTCGTCGTCGCCTTGGGTTCGGAGGAGCGCGTGAGAGTGCGCTTCAATGCCGCCCGAGAGTTGTCACTTTACGATAAGCTCATAGCCTACCAAACCCGATCTGAGCAGGACAACGCAGTGCGGCCTCGGCATGAAAACACCATCGAAGCGTTCGCGGCCACGGATGTTGGCCCGGTCAGAGAGCAGAACGAGGACGCCTGGCTGACGGAGATCGACCACGGCGTCTTCGCCGTCGCCGACGGCATGGGCGGGCACGCGGCGGGCGAGGTGGCGTCGAGCATCGCCATCGCGACGGTGCGTGAGATCCTCCTCGGGGTCAAGGATCCCGACGAGACGGTCCTCGCCTCGGAGGTCGGCGACACCTCGGACGCCTTGCGCGAGCGCCTGCGCTACGCGATGAACCAATCCTCGGTGCGCATTCGCCAAGAGATCGAGCGCTCCCCTCGGTACGCGGGCATGGGCACCACCCTCGTCGTGCTCGCCGTCGACGGTGACCAAGCCCACCTCGCCCACGTCGGCGACAGCCGGGCCTACCTCTTCCGCAACGACCGCATCTTCCGCCTCACCCGCGACCACACCGTGGTTCAGCAGGAGGTCGACGCCGGGCGCCTCACGCCGGAGCTCGCGCGCATCGTCCCCCACAAGAACATCCTCACCAAGAGCGTCGGCTTTCATGGCCCGGTGGATCCCGACACCTCCACCCGCGCCGTCGAGCCCGGCGACCTGTTCATCCTGTGCTCCGACGGCCTGACGGATCCCCTGGAGGACCGCGACATCGAGGCCGTCTGCCGCGCCCACTCCGCTGAGGATCTCTCCCAGGCCCTCGTCGATGAGGCGCTTCGCCGTGGTGGCGACGACAACATCACCGTGGTCGTGGTCGCCGTCGCTGATGAGCCCCTCTGAGGCGTCCGGCGCGCCCCCCGCGCCAGGTGTGCTGACCGCTGACGACCGAATCCGCCGCGCCCGCCGCACCTTGCTCTGGGCGAGCGTGTGGTGGCTGCTGCTCCTCGTCGTGAGCGTGCTCCTTGACGCCCCGGTCGAGGGCGGCCCAGACCCTTGGCTGAGCCGGGCCACCTTGGTCGGCATGGCGGGCTTCGCGGCGGCGGGGGCCCTGACGCTGCGCCCGGGCAGCGTCGGCGGCTGGGCGACGGCCACGGCGGCGGCGGGGGCCACGGTCTTCGGGTGCCTCACCGTGCCGTTGGCGGTGGTGGCGCTCATCAACCTGCTCCACCCAGAGGTCATGGCGGCCTGTCTGGGCGGGGTCTGGGCGCGGCGGCTGGCCGAGCGCCAGCGTAGCCAGGCCCGTCGATCTCCCGGCGCGTCGGTCGAGTGATCGGAGCGGCGCCAAGGGGTGTCCGTCTGTGGCGAGGGGCTCAAGAGAGGGCGGCGCTAGGATGGCCTCACGAACGGCCTCCTTGTGTTGGACCTCACGCGCTGAAACAGGGACGTAAGTGTTTCGCCGCTCTTTCTTCCCGATGTGGCGCTACGGTCAGACAGACCCCGACGACCCGACCCCAAACAGGAGCCACTCGATGCGCCTCGCCTCCCTCGCCCTTCTCCCCCTCTTCTTCACCGCCTGCGCCCCCCAGGGC
>JBEAVX010000245.1:0-24293 GCA_041160755.1 Pseudomonadota bacterium | reverse complement strand
TCCTGTGGCAGACGGCCCCCGGCGAGGACGCCCCGGCGCTGCCGGCCCTGGGCGACGCCCAAGACTTTGCGGCGCTGGACCTGCAGCAGCGCGGCGCGCCGACCCTTCGGCTCACCCGGGTCGGGGCGGACAGCGGGCCCCCGGCGGCGGTCAGCGTCGGCACCGTGCCCGGCTACACGACCCCCGGCGCGGCGGTCCTGGTCACGGTGCGGGTGCTCGACGCCCAAGGCAAAGCCGTGGTGGGGGAGCCCCCGAAGGTCATCGCGTCGATCGGCACCGTCGGCGTGTTGAGCGACAGCGGCGATGGCAGCTACTCCGTGCCGGTGCAGCTCCCCCTGGGGCAAGACGGCCCGCTCACGGTGACCGTGTCCGTCGGCGGCGCCCAGGGCGCGGCGATCGTGCCGACCTTGGCCTCCTTGGGCGGCCCCGAGGCCCTCGCGAGCGGCGGCGGAGCGCCGAGCGGCGGCGCGCGTCCTTCGGGTGGCGGCGGTGGCGGCGCGGCGCCGAGCGGCGGCGGTGGCGGCGCGCGCCCCTCGGGTGGCGGCGGCGGTGGGCTCAACGACTCCGCCCGGCTGAGGATGCGCGCGAGCGCCTTTGAGATGGCGTACCTGCAAGAGACGAGCTCCTCGGGCCTCGGCGCCGCGCCCCTGGGCGCCGCGTTCTCGGCCTTGCCGCCGAGCGGGGCGGTCGGCGCGGGCCTGTCCATGGAGATCTGGCCCACACGCGGCGCCTTGGGCATCGACGCCCGCACCAAGCTCGGACTGTATCGGGTGTCTGTCGGCGCGGGCATCGCTGAGGTCAAGCTCATCGACGCCGTGACGCCGACCCAGCTCGGCCTGCACTACCGGATCCGCACCCAGAGCCCGGTCTCGTTCTTCGTCGGCGGCTGGGGCTCGCTCACCGACACGCTCCTGTTCGAGTTTGAGACCCCGGCCCGGGCGTCCGTCGCTGGGGTAAACCAGCTCGTGTTTGGCGGTCGGGTCGGCGGCGGGCTCATGGTCGAGACCGATCGGGTCTACGCCCGGATCGAGGTCGGCGAGAGCTTCACGCCCTTGCCGTCGGTCACCCACGCGGCCTTCACCTTGGACGTGCTGCGCAACAACTCGAACGCCATGTGGACCTTCGGCCTCGACTACGACCGCCACAACCTGAGCCTCACCCTCGGCGAGGGCGCCCTGGAGGACACCGTGACCGTGTCCGCCCAGCAGATCACCGCCATGGCCGGGCTCGGGGCGGCGTTCTGATCATGCGCAGGCCCACCCCGCCGTTTGGCGACTACAATCTCCTCGACCTCGTCCTCGGAGCCTCCATGCGCTCGCTACTGCCGGTCGGTCTCCTCAGCGTCGTCGCGGGCTGCGCGGCGCCGGTTCAGTTCACCTGCCTGGAGTCCGACCCCCTCTGCGAGATCGTCGCCGTGCTCTCCGACGAGCGCCCCGCGGCCACGGGCGTCGACATCGTCGGCCTCGCGGCCTACCAAGGTGTGGAGCACTGGATCCTCAAGGACGGCGAAGAGATGGTGGACGAGGTGCGCCTCGCCGCCGGGCGCGAGACGGTCTTCCGCGTGTTCATCGAGCCCCACGACGACTTCGTGAGCCGGGAGATCACCGCCCGGGTCTACGTCTTCCAGAGCGGCAAGCTCGCGGGCGCGGGCCAGGCGAACCTCGCGCCGCTGGGCCTCTCCAGCGAGACCGACCTCGCCTCGACGATCAACGTGCGCATCGCGGGCTCGGCCATGGACGGCGACGCCACGGTGCAGGTCGAGCTCGTCGAGGCCAGCGCCACGGCGAGCGGCCCCGAGCGGGAGGGCGAGTCCGTGTGGCCCGACGGCGACCCGCACCCCTTGGTGGTGGAGCAGAACGGCGGTCTGCTCCGGGTGTATTACGTCCCCGTCGTTCAGAAGGACGGCGACACCGAGTACGCCCCAGACATGAGCGACGATCACGTCGAGTCCATCCGCCGCCAGATGTGGGCGGCCTTCCCGACGGCGGACGTCGAGCTGGAGATCGGCGAGGACTACGTCCCCACCTACCTCATCAGCGACAACAACGCCTGGTCCAACCTGCTCAACGAGATGGTGAACTTACGCTCGGATCCCGACCGTGGCGTCGAGCCCGACCAGTACGTCTACGGCGTGTTCTCCGCCTCCGTCGCCTGCAGCGGGTGCCCGGCGGGTCTTAGCTACCTGGCCTATAGCGACAACGCCGACTACAGCCGGGCGAGCATCGGCTACGACAGCATCTCGGCGGCGACGATGGTGCACGAGATCGGCCACGCCCACGGCCGCGAGCACTCGCCCTGCGGCGGCGCGGCGGGCCCCGACCCGAACTACCCCCACGAGGGCGCCATCATCGGCGTGCGGGGCTACGATCTGCTCTCCGACGTGCTCTTTGAGCCGGACACCGTCTACGACTTCATGTCGTACTGCTGGCCGGCGTGGTCGAGCGACTACACCTGGGAGGCCCTGTTTCAGCGCATCAAGGGCGTGAACGCGCTGTACAACGCCGCGCCGTCCAACGCCCGCTTGGCCACCACCGCCCTGCGCCCGCTATTCATCGGCGCGGACGGCGAGCTGAGCTGGGGTGAGCCCCTTCGTGGCGCGCTCGCCCCGGCGGGCCTCGCGACGCCGGTGGAGGTCCTCGACGAGCTCGGGCGGCCCGTGGCGGTGCTCGACGCGGTGTTTGTGCCCTACGACCACCTCCCCGGCGGCATGATCGTCATGCCCGACCCCGTCGCGGGCCGGGTGCGTGTGGCGGGGCGGCTCTCTCCGGCGCTGTGAGGGCCTAGGCCCCCACGGGTCAGGCCCGAAAGTGCTCCAGGTGCGGCAGCAGCTTGAACGCCCGCGCCTCGACGGTCTCGCCGAGGAGCTCGATCCGCCGCGCGGAGACGGTGCCCCCGGCCCACATCGCGGCGTTGAGGTACCGGATACGCTCGGGGTTTAGGCCCATGAGCCGGGCGCAGGTGGCGTCTACGGCGGGGCACTGGTCGCCCAAGACGATGCAGCCCATGGGCACGGCCTCGCCCTTGAGCGGGCCGTCCCCCTCCATCGCGACGACCCCGTCGACGATGGCGAAGGCGGGCGTGAGCGTGCTCCACAGGTCAAACACGGCGTTGTCGATGCCCGCCCAGTGGAGGGGGTTCTTGGGCCAGCCGTACACCGCGCCGGGCACGACGCCGAACAGGTTCTTCATCGAGAGCGTCGCCCCGGCCCAGTGGTGGGTCTTCATCTTGGCGACGGAGACGAGGAGATCGGCGCCGACGGCGGTGCCCGCGAGGCGTAGGCGGCCGAGGCCGGTGTGATCGTGGCGGAGCGTCACGTCCCGGGGCGGATCGACGTTGAGATCCACGAACGGCACGCCGATGTCCCGCAGCACCACGTCCAGGCCCGAGCCCTCCACCAGGAGCTCGGTGTCGCGGCGGTGGCCGGGGCCCTCGGCGACGATGACCTGCTTGGCGCCGAGGCGAAAGAAGGCCTCGGCGACAGCGCCGACCAGGACGGGGTGGGTGTTCACCGGTCGGTCGGGGTGGAACTCGACGAGGTTCGGCTTGAGCACCACCCGGGCGCCTTTGGCGCGCCGCGCCAGCTCGGGGTAGGTCGAGAGCACCTCCTGCACCGTGCGGCTCAGGCCGGGGCCGTAGTCGAGCACACGACGCACGGTCACCCGGGCCTGGGGTTGGCTCACCTCACGCCAGGCCAAGGCGCCGGTCGAGGCGGCGGCGAGGCCAGCGGCGCCGCCCAAGAGCGCGCGACGGGTGATCTTGCTCATCGGCGCTCCAGGACGAAGGGGTGCGTCGTGTCGGCGGCGGCGTGCAGGGCGCAGAGGCCCAAGGCGAGGCGGTCGAGGCGGGTGCTGGCGCCGCCGCGCAGAAGCCGCGCGTAGAGGCGATCGGGGAGGTCACCCACCGGGGCGTCATGGGCGGTCAAGGCGAGCACGGCGAGGGCCAGAGACGTCGTGGACTCCTCTTCACGCACCCGGAGCACCCGGTCGAGGCCCCGAGAGACGGCGTCTGAAGGCGGCAGGGCCATCACCGCCCAGGCCGTCACCCCAAGCTCACTCTCTAGGTCGGTGTCGAGCACCCGGGGGTTGCCGTAGTTCCAGCCGCCGTCGCGGCATTGGCGGTTGAGCAGCATCTTGCGGCCCTCCACCGCCCGAGCGTGATCGGACTGGCCACAGGCGGCGAGGCTCAACAAGGCATACGCCGTCGGCTCGACCCACGGCGCGGTGCCCGGCATCCACGACCAGGCGCGCAGCGTGGCGTCATGGCCGAGCACGCCGTCCTCGTCCTCGACGACCTGGCCCTCGGCGCTGAGGATCCGCTCCACGAGGCGGCTCACCAAGGCGGCCGCGGCCTCTCGTTGGGGCTGGTGGCTGTGCAGCGCGGCGGGCAGCAGCAGGCCCGCCCAGCCCTCGCTGGCGGCGGTCAAGGCGCTGAGGCTGGGGGCGGCCCCGGCGGCGGCGGCCAGGACCGTGACCTCGGCGGCGGCGGGCTGTCCGGGCAGGTACGGCCAACCCCCGTCGGGGAGCTGGGCGTCACGCAAGAGCTGCATCAGCGCGGCGAGGTCCATCTCCCCAGGGTAACCACGGCGCGGCGCCGTTGACAGCCCCACCAGTCCCGGGGCAAGCTCAAGGCCCCGCCTCGCCCCTCGGAGCCCCATGATCCCCAACGGTCGCCGTGTGCTGTTTGTTTGTACGGGCAACATCTGCCGCTCGCCCGCCGCCGAGGCCATCGCCCGGGGCCTCGCCGACGCCCACGGCCTCGTGGGCTGGAGCTTTGACAGCGCCGGGACCTACCCCGGCCACGCCGGAGAGGAGGCCCAGCCCCACAGCCGCGCCTTGTGCGCTCGGCTGGGCTTCCCGATCACCCACCGCGCCCGGGGCCTCCGCAGGACCGACGGCGCCCAGTTTGACCTGCTCATCGGCCTCGCCAAAGAGCATGTGCGCCAGCTCAAGGGCCACTTCCCCGAGCACGCCGGGAAGGTCTCGTTGATGCGGGACTGGGACCCGGCGAGCGTCGGCCTCGACGTAGAGGACCCCTACGGCGAGCCCTATGCCTCGTATGAAGAGATGGGCGAGGTGCTCATCCCCGCGATTCGGGGGCTTCTAAGCCTAGGCCCTTCTTCATCCAGCGGTGGGGGATCCCGGCGTCCATGAACGGCTCGCCGAAGATCTCGTAGCCCAAGCGCAGATAGAACGGGACGGCGCTCTCCTGCGCGGCGAGCTTCACGCCCACGAGCCCTTGGGCCATGGCCTCGGCCTCGACTCGGGCCATGAGCGCCGCGCCGACTCCTTGGCCCCGGGCGTCGGCCCGCACGGCGACCCGCTCGGCCTTGGCGAGCTCGCCGACGAGGCGCATCCGGGCGGTGCCCACGGCCTCGTCCCCACGCCAGGCGAGGAGGTGCAGGCTCTCGCCGTCGCGGTCGTCGAGCTCATCGGCCTCGGGCACGCCCTGCTCGTCGATGAAGACGATCCGGCGGAGGTGGTGGCACAGCGGGCGCTGGGCGAGGCTGGCGATGTGGACCTGGACGGGTGACATCGACCTATCCTATCTCGGAGCGCGCGTGGCTCAACACTCAGAGACGCTTCAAGCGGACGTGGTGATCGTTGGCGCGGGCCTCGGCGGCCTCGGCGCGGCGCTCGCGCTGGCCCAGGGCGGCGCGCGGGTGGTCGTGCTCGACGCCCGTGGACCTGGCGAGGACGGCTTCTCCCGGGGCGTCGGCCTCGCGCTCGTGGGCACCGAGGAGCACCCGCACCACCTCGCCGGGGGCCTCGGGGTGGAGCGCGCCGCCGAGTACATCGCCTTCTCCCGGCGATCGGTCCTGGGCTTGGCGGGGTTGGGCGCGGCTCAGCCTGGCCCGACGCTTCGCGTCGCCTTCGGAGACCGGGAGGAGGGGGATCTGGCCGCCGGGGATGCGCTGGCCGACGCCTTGGGACTAGACCGGGTGGTCTGGAGCCGAGATCAGGTCGCGGCGCTGCTGGGGGGCCCCGCGCCGGGCGCCGCGCGGGCCTGCAGAGGTGATCTTCATGTGAACCCAGCGGCCTCGATGCGCGCGCTCCGCCAAGCCGCGAGCTCCGCGGGGGTGGTCCTCCGGCACAACGCCCCGGCGCTCGCCGTCGAGGATGATCCCGGTGGCGTCGTGATCCGGGCGGAGGGTGGGCTCACGGCCCGGGCGCCGTTCGTGGTCTACGCGGCGGGGTTCAGCATGGCGACGTTTGAGCCTTGGCTCTGGGACAAGCTGAGCCCGGTGCGCACCCGGCACATGGCCGCCGCGCCAACGCCCGGCGCTCCACAGCTCGGGGCCACCGCGCAGTATGGCCACCTTCTGCTGAGCGCGGGGGCCGATGGCGCCTTGCGCTGGGCGGGGCTGCGCTGGGCCACGCCGCACCTGGAGGTGGGCGAGACCGACGAGGCCGCGCCGACCCCGGCCATCGACGCCCGCCTCGACGCCGTCCACGCCCGCACCTTGGCGGCGTTTGGTCCCAAGACGGCGGCGTGGAGCGTGGTTCACACCCACACCTGCGACAACCTGCCCCTCGTCGGCCCCTTGCCCGGTCAGCCTCGGCGCGCCTTGTGCCTCGGCTTTCGGGATCAGCAGGGGGCGCTGGCCCTTGAGTCGGGCCGCGCCGTCGCGCGGGGGATCCTCGGGGAAGATCCCGGGCTGCCGAGCTTCTTGTCGCCGAGCCGCTTGGTGTAGGGCTCGGCGAGCGCGGCTCAGCGCACGATCACCGCTCAGTTGTGCTGGCTGTGGTCGTGCTCGTGGTCGTGGCCTTCGCCCTCTTCGCCCTCTTCTTCGTCGTCGCCGAGCTGAACCAGCATGGCGTCGGCCTGGGCGCGGACACGCTCGAACAGCTCGGCGTCCTCGACCTCGCTGAACTCCTCGCTGCCGTCCTCAAGCTCGGTGTAGCGGAAGATGAAGACGTCGAAGTTGTCGTCCTCCTCGTTCTCGAGCTGCTCGACGGGGCTGAGCAGGGCGAACATCTGCTCGGACTCCTCTACGAAGCCGAGGATGCCGAAGGTGACCTCGTTGCCATCGGCGTCCACCAGCACCACGGTGCCGTCGTCGTCCGGGTCGGAGAGCTCCTCTTCGTCGTTGAGCTCGTCCTCGCGGCCTTTCACGTCAGACTCGTCCATCTTGTACTCCACTCGGAGGCCACAGAGCGGGACCAAGAATGGCCCGAAGCCGGCCTGTCGAACCCCGCTCTCTTAGGGTGTTGTGGGGCGGAGCGCACCCTTGGCGCGTGATTTTTGCAGGGCGGTGACGCCTCTGGATCAAAAGCCCGAGGCGGGATCGTCCGTCGGCTGCCAGTACAGCGGGGCCTCGGGGCCACAGCTCGCGCCCATCGCGCCGAGCTGCTCGGCCACGGCGCGCGAACGATCCTCAAGCTTGCGCGCCAAACGGAGGGCCTCGTTGCGCAGCTCAAGGACCTGGCCTTCGCCTTCAGGGTCGCCGCTCATGCGCTCTAAGATGTGGCCGAGGTGGGCGGCCAAGGCGGGCACGCCGTCGGGACGCTCGGCGCCGAAACGTTCGGTGAGCCAGGCGAGGTCGGCCATGTTGTTGTAGGTGAGATCCGACCACGAAGGATCGAAGGTCGCGCGGTCACCATCGGGCGTGTTCTCTCGCGTCACGACGACCTCCAGAGAACGACCAGAGTAGCATCCCTGGCGGGGGTGCGCCTGAAGAAGTGTGACCCAGGGATGACGACGGCGTGATCAGCCCCGCTGAAAGAACGCCAGGGCCTGCTGGCAGCGCGCCAGGAGCGTGCCGCCCTCGGACCACAAGGCCGAGTCTTGATCGGCGTAGCCCGATCCTGCCCAGCGGCAGCGGGAGGTGAGCAGGACATAGCGGCCCACGCCGAGCTCGGCCTCGGGCAAGGCGCCGTTGAGCTGCACCCGCAGGTCCATCGACGACATCGGGATCGGCCCCGTGGCCTTGGAGAGCAGGGCGGGCGGCCCCGCGTCGAGGAAGGCGACCAAGGCCGGCAGATCGAGGGCCCGGGGCTCGGCGAGGCGCATCCACAGGTTCACCTCGGCCACCTCACCGCCGCCGTAAGGCACGCTCTGCCCGGCGAAGCGGTACTGGATGTGCTGGGTGAACTCGGGGAACCCCAGGCCGCCCATGGGCACCTCCAGGGCGTCTTGGGGGCCGCCGAAGCCGTGGTCGGGGGCGTCGAGGTGGGCCATCGGCGCGTCGCGGTCGAGGCCGAAGGTGGCTGAGGCGAAGGTCGTCACCCGGCCCGCCTGGAGCACCCGGGCGGTGAGGTGGCTCACATAACGCCCGGCCCGAGGGGTCTCGACATGGAGCGCGGCCTCGCCTGGGGCGGCGGGCTCGCAGAAATGAACGGTGAGGCTCCGCAGGCGCCGGGCGGGGTCGCCGACGGTCTCGGTCATGCCTCGGGCGGCGGCGGCGGCGAGCACCCCACCAAAGAGCGCCCGGCCTTGGCCCCAGCCGGGGAGCAGGTCGAGCTGGTACACCCCAGGCCCCGCCGGGCTCGGGGTGGTCGTGAGGTCGAAGGGGTGGGTCATTCCGGCTCCGGCGGAGGGGTTCATTCTCCGCAGACGTAGCGGGTGACCTCCAAGGCGTCGATCCAGTGGTGGTTGGTGTCGCCCCCGGTGCCCGCCGTAAAGCCGACGTAGGCTGGGAAGTTAAAGAGACCGGAGAGATCCGTGTCCATCACCGTCGCGCCGTCGAGGATCACCGTGACGTGGGGCTCGGAGACGTAGACCTCCAAGGTGTGCCAGCCGGTGTCTTCGAGCTCAGGCACCGTGGCCCAGTACGCCGGGCTGCCGACGAGGCCGTCGAAGGTGAAGGCGATGTGGTCGTCGGGGGTGGGGTCGTACACGCCGTTGTCGAAGGTGTCGAGCTCCAGCGACCATCCGGGCAAGGCCGGGCCGACGGTGCAGGCGCTGCCGCCGCCGTAGCCGATGCCGCAGCCCGCGCCGCCCAAGAACGTCGTCATGCGGGAGGTGTCTAGCGCGGTGAGCGAGAGGCCGTCGGCGCCGGTGCCGTCGCCGATGTAGAACGAGAAGCGGATCTCCACCGCGCCGCCGTTGACCTCCTCCGAGGTCTGAAACGCCGTGCCGACCACGCTCGTCGCCACCGGCGTCAGCTCCAGATAGCCCGTGCTCGCCTCGCCGATCCAGCTCGCGGCGCCCTCAAAGTGCCAGGTGGCGAGGTCAAGCTCGCTCGCGGTGTACCCGGCCTGCTGGCAGATCTGGAGGCTCACCTCGGCGGTGTTGCCGCAGGAGTCGGTCACCGACGCGGCGAGGCGGTGGGGGCCTTCAGCGCGGGGGGACGTCCAGGTCAAGGCGCTGACGCCCGCGCTGCTCGCGGTGGCCTCGCCCAAGGGGCCGTCTACGTCTGAAGTCCAGGCGACGGCGAGGGTCTCCGGGGCGTCTTTGTCGTCGATCACCTCGGCGGTGAGGGCGTAGTCGCCGCCCAAGGCCACGATCTCGCCGTCGGTGGGGCTGAGCACGGTCAAGGTCGGCGCGGCGTCGGCCACGGCGACCAGGGGGATCGTGAGGGTGGGCTCGTCGGGATCGTCGCTGCGCAGGACGAGGCTCGCCTCGCCGGGGCCCGCGTTGAGCCCGATGGAGATGGAGGCGCCGGGGCTCACGGTCTGGGCCACGAAGGGCTCGGTGAGGGACCAGCCCGCGCCGCCGATCTCCGCGGACTCCAAGGTGAGCGCCTCGCCGCCCTCGTTGGTGACGGTGACGCTGCGCGACTCCACACCGCAGACGATCTCGTCGAATCCGAGCGGATCGGCGGCGATGTCGGGGTCCCCCGCGCCCTTCACGTCGTCGCCCGGGGTCAGCTCGTAGTCAGAGCAGGCGATGACGCCGAGGAGCGGGATGAGACATACGCGCACGTTGGCCTCCGAGCAGGGGAAGAGACAAGGTAGCGTAGGCTGAGCCCGAGGATCAAGCTGATGTCGCCGCCCCCCGTTCACCTGCTCGCGCTCCACGGCTTCACCGGCACCGGCGAAGACTTTGAGGCGCTCCGCCCGCCTACGCCGGGGCTCGTGTGGGTGACGCCAGATCTCCCCGGTCATGGCGCCGCGAGCGACGACGAGCCCACCGCAGAGCTGCTCCAGCGCCTCACCATGACGCTTCTGGCCCTGCCCAGGCCGAGGGCGCTTCTGGGCTACTCCATGGGCGGGCGGATCGCCTTGCAGCTCGTGGCCCAGCTACACCACGCCCACCCCGGGGCGCTCGACGCCGTGATCCTCATCGGCGCCAGCCCCGGCCTCGCCGACCCAGACGAGGCCGCCGCCCGGCGCGCCGCCGATGAGTCCTTGGCGATCCTGGCCGAGTCCGAGGGGGTGTCGGCGTTCTTGGCGCGGTGGCGGGCCACGCCGATCCTCCAGAGCCAGGCGCAGATCCCCGAGCCTTGGCGGGGGCGGATGTTGGCCCGTCGGGAGGGCTGCCGCGCCTCGGGCCTCGCCGCCTCCTTACGGCGCTACGGCACCGGCGCCTTGCCGAGCCTCTGGGGTGTGTTGCCCCAGCTCACCACAGCCACGGCGCTCATCGCCGGGGCCTTGGACCCCAAGTTTGTGCAGGTTCACGCCGAGATGGCGGCGAGGCTGCCCAACGCCCAGGCCCTCGTGCTCCCCGGGGTTGGCCACACCGCGCACCTGGAGGCGCCCGAGGTCTTCGCCGCCGCGCTGACCCAGACGTTAGAGCGGATCTTGAACCACGAAGGTGCCCAATGAGCCACATGATCCAGATCAACGCCGAACACTGGCTGGTCCACACCCTCTGGCCCATCGCCCGGGCCGCCGCCGGGCTCCCCGACGACGCGCCGATCGACGAGGCGCCGCCAGAGCCTGAGCTGCACGACGGATGTTCCGATCTCGCCATACAACACGCCACACAGTTGCCCCTGCTCGGCGCGGTGATGTTGGCCTGTGAGCTGGCCCGCACGCCGACCGCCGCCACCTTAGGCCGCCACATCCGCGCGCTCCTCTGGCGCGACGCCTACGACCTGGCCAGCGCCCGGGATCTGGTCGTCTCGCTGGGCATGTCCGGGCAGCCCTGGGATGAGATGACCGATCGCCACATCGCGGCGATCGAGGTCTGGGAGCGCTGGACCGCGACGAACGACGCCGTGGAGGCGGAGCGGGACCGGTTCTTGTCCGACTGCGTCGATTACGCCTTTGAGGAGGGCGCCTTCTCGCCCGAGGCGCCCTAAGCGCCCAAGGCCGCCGCGGCGTGCTCGACGTGATCCCCGGCGACGGTGGCCACGAAGTAGTAGCCGTGGTCGTAGCCCGGCCAGCGCCGCAGGGTGAGGAGCTGCCCGGTCTCAGCGCAGGCCGCCCGGAGGTCATCGGGGCGGAGCTGGCCCTCTAAGAACGGGTCGGCGTCGCCTTGATCGATGAACAGGGGAGGGGCCTTGGCCCCGCCGCGCACGAGCTCCGTGGCGTCATGGGCCGCCCACGCCGCGCGGTCCTCGCCAAAAAACTGGGTGAAGGCGAACTCACCCCAGGGGCAGGCCGAGGGGTGGCAGATCGGCGCGATGGCGCTCACCGACCGGAACCGCCCAGGGTTGCGCAGGGCCAAGACCAAGGCCCCATGACCGCCCATGCTGTGCCCGGTGATGCTCTGGCGGCTGAGATCCAGACGCGGGAAATGTTCGGCCAAGAGCGCGGGCAGCTCATGGATGAGCCAGCGCTCCATGCGGTAGTGGGCGGACCACGGCGACTGTGTGGCGTCAACGTAGTACGAGGCGCTGAGGCCGAAGTCCCAGCGGTCGGCCTCGCCGGGGAGGTTGAGCCCGCGCGGGGAGGTGTCGGGGCAGATGAGCGCGATCCCCAGCCGCGCCGCCTCCCGCTGGAGCCCGCCCTTCGTGATCACGTTCTGCTCGGAGCAGGTGAGCCCCGAGAGGAACCACAGCGCCGGGCGTGGGCCGGGCGTTGGCGGCGTGAACAGGGCGAACCGCATCGGCGTGCCCGTGGCCTCGGAGCGGTGCTCCCAGACCTCTTGAACGCCGCCGAAGCAGGGGTGCGTCTCGATCAGGATCGGCTCCAGCGGCGTGGGCTCCGCCGACATCAGTACACCACGACCGTGCGGATGGAGTCTCCGTGGTGCATCAGGTCAAACGCCTCGTTGATGCGCTCCAAGGGGAGATTGTGGGTGATCATGGAGTCGATGTTGATCTTGCCCTCCATGTACCAGTCCACGATCTTCGGCACGTCCGTGCGGCCCCGGGCGCCGCCGAAGGCCGAGCCACGCCACACCCGCCCGGTGACGAGCTGGAACGGCCGGGTGCGGATCTCTTCGCCCGCGCCCGCGACGCCGATGATGATCGACTCGCCCCAGCCCTTGTGGCAGCACTCCAAGGCCGCGCGCATCACCTCGACGTTGCCGATGCACTCGAAGCTGTAGTCGGCGCCGCCTTTGGTGAGGTTCACGAGGTAGGGCACCAGCTCGCCCGGCGCCATGTCCTTGGGGTTCACGAAGTGGGTGAGGCCGAGCTGCCGGGCCAGCGCCTCGCGGCGGGGGTTGAGATCGACGCCGACGATCATGTCTGCGCCGACCATCTTCGCGCCCTGAATCACGTTGAGCCCGATGCCGCCGAGGCCAAAGACGACGACCTTGCTGCCGGGGGTCACCTTCGCCGTCCACAAGACCGCGCCGACGCCGGTGGTGACGCCGCAGCCGATGTAGCAGACCTTGTCAAAGGGCGCGTCCTCGCGGATCTTCGCCACGGCGATCTCCGGCAGGACCGTGTGCTGGGCGAAGGTGGACGTGCCCATGTAGTGCCGAATGGGCTCGCCCGCGATGGAGAACCGCGAGGTGCCGTCCGGCATGAGCCCCTGGCCTTGGGTGGGGCGGATCGCCTGGCACAGGTTGGTGCGGGGGTGCAGGCAGTACTCACACTCCCGGCACTCCGGCGTGTACAGCGGGATGACGTGGTCGCCCACCTTGAGGCTCTTCACGCCGGGGCCGACCTCGACGACGACGCCCGCGCCCTCGTGGCCGAGGATCGCCGGGAACAGGCCCTCGGGATCGCGCCCGGACAAGGTGAAGGCGTCGGTGTGGCACACGCCCGTGGCCTTGAGCTCAATCATCACCTCGCCCGCCTTGGGGCCTTGAACGTCCACCTCCTCGATGGAGAGGGGCTTCCCGGGTGCGAGGGCGACGGCGGCGCGGGTCTTCATGGTCAGCTCCAGGGGAGACGAGGGGCGGGGGTGAACGTCGTTGAGAGACGACATTCTGGGCCGTTTGGCCGCGCCGCGCAAGCCCGCCGCAGGGGGCCGTCGGACGTAAAGCCGCCGCCTTTCCCAAGGAATCCGTTATCTTGAGTGAGCCCAAACGACCTACCCCCGAGGTGCATGATGCGCGGATCCCTCCTGACCTTCTCGCTCCTGGCGCTCTTGGCCTGCAAAGACGACACGTCGGACTCGACGGACACCGGCGTGCCCCTGGGCCTGCCCGACGAGGACGGCGACGGCTTCGACCAAGAGTCGGACTGCGACGACAACAACGCCTCGGTGAACCCGGAGGCCGCCGAGCTCTGCGACGGCCTGGACAACAACTGCGACGGCGTCACCGACACCGACGCCACCGACCAGACCACCTGGTACCAAGACGCCGACGGCGACAGCTACGGCTCGTCGGCGGCGGAGCTCCTCGCCTGCACCCAGCCCGAGGGCGCCGTGGCCAACGCGGACGACTGCGACGACGCCACGGCGGACACCTACCCCGGCGCGCCGGAGAGCTGCGAGGAGGAGATCGACCGCAACTGTGACGGATCCGTAGGCTACGCCGATAACGACGGCGACGGCTGGGCCGCTTGCCAAGAGTGTGACGACGGTGAGGCCGCGGTGAACCCCGACGCGCAGGAGGTCTGCAACGGCGTCGATGACGACTGTGACGGGGCGATGGACGACGCCGACGACAGCCTCGATCTCAGCTCGGCGACGACCTATTACCAAGACGCCGACGCCGACGGGTTCGGGGATGTGGACTTCACCACCCAGACCTGCGTCGCCCCGGCGGGTTATGTCGCCGACGCCACGGACTGTGAAGACGCCGACACGACGGTCAACCCCGCCGCCACGGAGCTGTGTGACGGCCTAGACAACAACTGCGACGGGACCGTGGACGAGGCCAGCGCCGCGGACGCCGCGACCTGGTACGCCGACACCGACGAAGACGGCTACGGCGACGCCGACTACAGCACGAGCGCCTGTGACCAGCCCACGGGCTACGTTGGCGACGCCACGGACTGCGATGACGGCGACGGCGCGGTGAGCCCCGCCGGGACCGAGCTGTGTGACGGCGTCGACAACAACTGTGACGGATCCGTAGACGAGGCCACCGCCGCCGACGCCCCCACCTGGTACGGCGACGCCGACAACGACGGGTATGGCGATCCGGGCAGCGTGAGCCGCGCCTGCAGCCAGCCCAAAGGCAGCGTGGCGGACGACGCCGACTGCGACGACGGCGAGGGCGCGGTGAACCCCGCGGCGACGGAGATCTGCGACAGCATCGACAACAACTGTGACGGCGCCATCGACGAGTCCAGCGCCGCCGACGCCGCCACCTGGTACACCGACGCCGACAACGACGGCTTCGGCGACGCCACAAGCTCCACCCGGGCCTGCTCCGCGCCCACGAGCACCGTCGCCGACGCCACCGACTGTGATGACAGCGACGGCACGGCTTACCCCTCGGCCATCGAGATCTGCGACGGCGACGACGAGGACTGCGACGGCAGCGTAGACGACCCGGCGGACCTGTTGGGCTCCGGCGCGGCCTGCGGCGCGATCAACTGCAACGACATCCTCAACACCCGCACCAGCGCCCCAGACGGTGAGTATTGGGTGGACTGGGACGGCAGCGCCATGGAGGTCTTCTGCGACATGACCACCTCCGGCGGCGGCTGGACGGTGATTCACCCCGACAACATCGGCAGCCTCGGCGCCTTGGACGACATGCGCGACGAGATGGACCGCGTGATGGCCTACCTGCGCACCACCACCGGGACGCAGTACACCACCGAGCTGGAGCAGCTCCCGGCGTTTGTGGCCTACGACGTGGCCGCCGAGGACATCACCACCTCGACCTTCCGCTTCACGTTCATCCCTCGGTCTGTGGCGGCGGTGGTCGGGCAGACCCAAGGAATGCGCAGCAACGGCAAGGACCTCACCTTCGTGAACTGCGACGCCAACCCCAACAGCTACATCGAGTTCTGGAAGACGGGCACGAGCTACACCTGGAACCAGGACTACACGATGTCGAAGTACTGGCGCGACTCCAAGGTGGCCGCGACGGTCACCGTGCCCGATGACTACTTCACCTTCACGGCGATCCACTTCGGCGGCTGCGGCACCCACAGCACCAGCGCCTACTGGAGCGCCTACGACAGCATGAAGGACGCTGCCTTCGCCGTGCGCTGAGGCGTCCGAGGCCTCGGCGAGCGCGCTCAGCCGTCCGTGACGCGCACCGTCATGGACAGGCTGCCGATGGCCAAGGGGCTGTTCAGGCAGTCGGGCAGATCGAGGAGCAGCTCGCTCGTGTCTTCGTCCACCCAGGCGTTCGCGTCGCGGGTGAGCGTCGTCGCTTGGGTCCAGGCCCCGGCGTCTTCGTCATAGGCCCAGAGCTCGCGGCTGGTCTCCGAGCTGAAGACGAGGCCGAGGGTGAGGCTAGAGGGCACGAACCGGACGTCGTCGCCGAGGGTCGCGGCGCAGCCGTCGGAGGTGCTCGTCACCGGGCCCGCGTACACCCGATCGCAGCTTGTGCAGCCGAGGTCGCTCGACGCCTTCGGCAGCACCGTGGAGGCCGAGGTGACGCAGCTGTCGAAGTAGTAGGGGATGATGATGTCGCTCGTGAGCTGGCACTCCACCTCACCATACGAGGTGAGCGTGGCCTCCAGGTCCACCTGAATGTCGCCGGGCCAGATGCAGGTGAGCTCGGCGTCGCAGTCGGGGTCGTCGCAGTCGGTGAGGGTGTCGAGGTCCTCATCGACGCCGTCTTCGCAGGCCGTCTCGGTGTCGGGGGCGAGGCAGACCGGGTCGGCGGCGCAGTCGTCGTCATCGCAGTCGATGAGCCCGTCGACATCGTCATCTTGGTTGTTGGTGCAGGCCGTCTCGACGCGCTCCACCGCGCTGTCGTCGACCTTGTCGCCGTCGTCCCCGCCGCTGCACGCGCCGAGGGCGCCGATGAGGCCGACGCTCAAACAAAGATGACGGGACGCGGCGCGCATGAAGGGCTCGAAAGCGGGGGAACCCCAGCATATCCTCACCCTCGCGCCCCTGTCACCCCAGGTTTGGGGGCAGGGGCCGAGGCGTGGCCGCCAGGGGCTACTTGTCGGTGAAGTCGAAGGTCGCGGTGAGCAGGCCGACGTCGATGGGGCTGTTGTCACACTCGTCCACGGGCACGTTCACGCGGTCCGAGGTGCTGTAGCTCCAGGTGGTGCCGCTCAAGGTGAGGTCGATCGCCTTGGACCACACGCCGGTGGTGTCGTCTTTGCCCCACAGCTCGCGGCTGTTCTCGGAGGTGAAGACGAAGCCGAAGGTGAAGCTCGTCGGCGCGGGGCTGCCGCCGTCGCCGAACTGGTCGGTGCAGGAGTCGGCGAGCACCGTGACCCCGCCGCTGAACACCCGATCGCAGGCCGTGCAGCCCTGGAGGTCGGCGGCGGCGGTCAGGGCCGAGGTGAGGTTGGTCATGCAGTCGGAGATCTCCTCCTCGAAGTCGCCGAAGAAGGTCTCACACACCGCGGTCTGGCCGTCGAAGGCGAAGCGGGCGCTCATGTCCATGGCCTTGGGCCAGGTGCAGGGCGCGAAGGTGGTGGCGCAGTCGCTGTCGTCGCAGTCCGTGGCGCCGTCGCCGTCGTCGTCGGTGCCGTCGTCGCAGAGCAGCTCGGGGTCGGGGTCGGGCTCGGTGCCGTCGCAGGCCGGGGCCTCGACGCAGTCGTCGTCGTCGCAGTCGGTGGCGCCGTCCTCGTCGTTGTCGAGGGCGTCGTTGCAGTTCGCCTCGGGGTAGGCGTCGGGGTCGGTGCCGTCCTTGTCGCCGCAGGCGACGAGAGCGAGGGGGACGAAGGAGAGCGCGAGGAGGAGACGGGCCATTGGGGGCTCCACAGGTGGGGGGCCGTGAAGTCTACAACAAGACGCGGGAGAGCGGACAAGCCCACGCCAAGAAAAACGCGCCGCGCCAGTCGGGGCGGCGCGCCTCACTTGATGCGGTAGCCGTCCATCTCGTTGTTGAAGATCCAGGCGACGACCTCACCTAGCTCGAACCGGTCGCTCATGTACGAGCGTAAGGTGGCGGCGGCGCTGCCCTCCTGGCGCAGATCCGACCGAGCGCGGGTCATCTTGCCGATGCGCTCGCGCCAGCGGGTGATGTTCGCCGGGCGCAGGTCCACCCAGCCCTTCTTGGCCCAGGCGTCACGCTCGTTCGCGCTCACGGAGACCTGGGTGCGGTGGCCGATCACCTCGGGCACGTTCACCCGGGGGCCCCGGAGGAGCGTCTGCCCGTCGGGGAGCAGGATCGGGATGCCGATGGACGGCGCGAGGCGATCGACGCGCGCGGCGGGCAAGGCGGCGACGAGGTCCTCGGCCACGGCCTCGGCGGGCCGGGCGTCGCGCAGGATCGACGCCATGTCGCCGTAGACCTCACGCAAGAGCGCGGCCTCAAACAGGAGCTTCGAGAGCTCGGGCGGGCCCAGGCGACCCAGGGCGATGGAGGGCTCGGCGAGGCCGCTGTCGATGGCCTCGTCCTCGACGGCCTGGAGGTCGCGCAGGGCCACGCCGCGCACGAGGCCGGCCTTGTAGGTGGGGTTGAGCACCGAGGCGTCTAAGGCGGAGATCACGTCTTTGCCGGAGTTGGCCCCACGGATCTCGGCGACGACGGTGTGGGCGATCTCTTCAGGGGTGATGTACTCCATCTGGCCCAAGGCGGTGATCGCGGAGAACTCGCCCCGGGTGAAGAGGCCGTTCTCGCCGGTGTCCACGACGGCCACGCGCAGCTCTCCGGCGCGCTCGTACACCGTGGCGTCTTCGCGGAGATCGAGGGTGGCGCCTTCGCCGAGCGCGGTGGACTTGGGCGCGAACAGCTCGGAGTTGTTGTGTTTGTCGGTGACCTTCCGCACCTGCACGGCGCGGTAGCCGATCATCGCCGCGGGCTTGACCTCCTTCACGATCGGGGCGCCGGGGGTGCGCGCCATCAAGAACAGGAGGCCGGTGTGGGCGAAGGCCACCTCGGTCTTGGCGAGGAGCTTCTTCGAGGGGCGGTCTTCGCTGTGGGTGTAGGGGATGTTGAGGCCCATGCCGCCGGTGCCCGTCGTGCCCACCTTGAGGTAGACCCGGGTGCCGTACTCGCTCGTCGCCCGGTGCAAGAAGCCGACGTGGCGCACGAGCTGGGGCGAGGACTGGCTCAACAAGAAGGCGTCGAGGTCGGGGATCCCGGCCTTGTCGTAGCCGCCTGCGCCGATCCACGAGCGCACCTTGGCCACGCCGTCGAACACGTCTTGGTAAGAGATGCCCGTGGCGGTGTTCACCGAGTCGATGATCACCTCGGGGCGGTGCTGCCGGATGAGGCGCACCATGTGGTTCTCGCGGTAGGCGCCCTCAAAGTCGCCGTACACCGCGTCGAGGAGCCGCGCGCGCAGGGCCGGGTCGCCCAAGATCGCGCTGCGGGGCAGATCGGCGAGCTCTGAAGGCACGAAGAGGTTGCCCCAGGCGGGCACGAAGCTCACGCCGTCGCCGAACTCGGCCTCTAAGCCCTCGCAGGCCTGGCGGGCCTCGGCCTCGGTCAACGAGGCGACGACGATCCGGCGGGGGGCGATGTGTGGGCTCTTGACGAGGTGCCGCACGACCTGGGTGCCGACGAGCCCAGCGCCGCCGAAGAGCAAGAAGTCATGGATCATTGGAGCCTCCGAGGGGTGCCGTCACGCTTGATTGTGAAGCGCAGTTAGCACGTTCCCCCGGCGCTCTGGGACCGCCGCGTCTCCCCTTTGACGGGATGATTACGCCCCGAAGTTTATCGACCGCCGGGCACCCGGGCGAGGCTCGGCTCGGGGGGGCGCTCGGCCAAGGTGACGCTGAGCTCTTTGGGCTGGCCGTCGCGCATCACGAGCAGGCGGACGACCTCTCCGGGCGGGAGCTGCCCCACGGCGAGCACCAAGGATCGGCTGTTGAGCACCTCGACGCCGTTGAGCTGGGTCACGAGATCCCCGACCTTCAGGCCCGCTTTGCCCGCCGGGGTGTCGGCGAAGACCTCGGCCACGAAGGCGCCGTGGGTGTCTTCAGCGTCACCTAAGCTCACGCCCATCCAGCCCCGGGCCACGCTGCCTTTGGTCTGGAGCTGGCCGAGCATGTCGCTGACCATGTTGGAGGGGATCGCGAAGCCGATGCCGTTCGCCGAGTTGAGGATCGCCGTGTTCACGCCGACCACCCGGCCCTCCAGGTCAAACAGCGGCCCGCCGGAGTTGCCGGGGTTGATCGCCGCGTCGGTCTGCAAGAAGTCGTCGTAGGGCCCGGCGCCCAAGCTGCGCCCTTTGCCCGAGACGATGCCCGCGGTGACCGTGTGCCCGAGGCCGTAGGGGTTGCCGATGGCCACGACCCAGTCGCCGACCTCGATGGCGTCGGAGTCGGCGAACTCCAAGAACGGGTGACCGTCGCCCTCGATGTCCAAGAGCGCCACGTCGGTGCGCTCGTCCCAGCCGACCACCTTGGCCGGGAGCTTCTCGCCGCCGACGAAGCTCACCGAGACTCGCGCGGCGTCCTTCACGACGTGGTGGTTCGTGAGGATCGCGCCGTCGGCGGAGATGACGAAGCCCGAGCCTTGGCCTTGAAGCGCGGGGTGCCCCGGGGGGATGCTGCGCCCGAACATGCCGCCGCCGACGCTCTCCGGGGACTGCTCAACGTCGATGGACACCACGGCCGGGGAGAGGCGCTTCACGAGCGGCGCGAGGCTCGGCGCGGGCAGACCGAGGGCCTGGGCGTTCGCGACGACGGTGGGGCTGGGCGCGGTGACGGCGGCGGGCACGGCGGGCACCGGGGTCTGGGTGGCTTGGCCGGCGTTGGGGTTGGCCGTCGGCGTGAGCATCGGGTGCTTGGCCTCGGGCGCGCCGCAGGCGGTGAGCGCGGCGAAGGCGAAGAGGGCGAGCGGGGACAGGCGAGACATCAGGCGCCTCCAGTGTGACCTCACCCACTACGTCGGGGCGGTCGCCGTTGTTGCGTAGTCACCGCCGGGTGAGGCGGGAAGGCGCCCGCGCGGTGACCGCGTTAACGGGCGGGGATGCTACAGCTCGCCGGAATCGCAGTAGACGCCGTCTCCGTGGGGGGGCTGGAGACCTGCATTCAGCTCCCGGGGTACGACCTCGCCATCGACATCGGGCGCTGCCCCAGAAGCTCCGTCTACAAAGACACCATCCTCATCACCCATGGCCACATGGACCACATCGGCGGCATCTGTTACCACGCCGCCACCCGGGGGATGATGGGCTTGGAGCCGCCCACCTACGTCGTCGGCCCCGAGTACACCAAAGCCGTCAGCGACCTGTTCAACGCCTACCGCCGCCTCGACCGCTCGGCCTTAAACCACAAGCTCGTGACCATCGGGCCCGGCGACGAGCTCCCGCTCACGAACGGCCGCGTGGCCCGGCCCTTCCGGTCCATCCACCGCATCCCTTGCCAAGGCTACGGCATCTGGTCCACCAAGAAGAAGCTCCGCGCGGAGTACATGGGCCTGCCTGGCATTGAGCTTCGTGACCTGCGGCTCTCGGGCGTCGAGATCAGCGACACGGTGGAGGCCCCGGAGCTCGCCTTCACCGGCGACACCTTGATCGAGGTCGTCGAGCGGGAGGAGGTGGTGCGTAAGGCCCGCCTGCTGATCATGGAGGTCACCTTCGTCGATGACCGCGTCACCGTCGAACAATGCCGCAGCAAGGGCCACATTCACCTGGACGAGGTCGCCGAGCGCGCGGATCTGTTCGAGAACGAGGCGATCTTGTTCACGCACTTCTCCGGCCGGTATCGGGGCTGGGAGATCCGTGAGGCCCTGCGCAAGCGCCTTCCGGAGCGCCTGTTGAGCCGCGTCACCCCTCTGCTTGGCTCGCATGAGTGAGCTGAGCGCCCGGCCCCTGCGCCCGCACCTGCGCCTGGGGCTGTACCTCAGCTTCAACACGCTCACGGTGCTGGGGGCGCTGTGGTTCGCGCCGCCGACGGTGGAGCTGATCCTCGTCGCGCTGGCCTCGTACTACGTCCGGATGTTCGCGGTCACCGCCGTCTACCACCGTCTGTTCGCCCACCGCAGCTACACGCCGCGCGACCGTGTCGTGCAGTTTGTGTTGGCGCTCTGGGCCTTGACCTCGGCCCAGCGCGGGCCGATCTGGTGGGCGACGACCCACCGCTGGCACCACCGCCACGCGGACACGCCCCTGGACTTGCACAGCCCGAGCCAGCAGGGCCTCTGGGAGAGCCACATCCTCTGGGTGTTCACCCACCGGGCGAACCCGACCTACCAGCCCCCGCCGCCGACGGATCTGCTGCGGTTCCCGGAGCTGGTCTGGCTCGACCGCCTCGACATCTTGGGGCCCGTGGGCCTCGGCGCGCTGCTCTACGCCTTGGGTGGGCTGCCCTATGTGCTCTGGGGGTTAGGTGTGGCGACTGTGCTGCTTTGGCACGGATCCTCCAGCATCAACTCCTTGGGGCACACCTGGGGAGATCAGGCCTACGACACCGGCGATCAGAGCCGCAACAACCTGTGGCTCTTGCCGGTGACCCTGGGAGAGAACTGGCACAACAACCACCACGCTTACCCCGGCGCGGCGCGGCACGGTCACAAGCCCGGGGAGTGGGACCCGACCGGGGCGCTCATCACCCTGTGGTGGCGCCTGGGGCTCGTGACACGGATGAACCCGGGGCCGAGCGGCGCCGCGCACCCAGCCAGGTCTGGTTCGGATGTGCGCGCCGAGGGGGCCGCGCCGCCGCCGCCTCTGGGCTCAGATGTAGTCAATCGCGACGGCGACGGCGACGTTCACCCCTAAGCCCACGAGCACGCCGATGGTGCCCCCGACGATCGCCTGGGTCGCGCGCCGCTTCTGGAGCTCTTTGTTGTAGGCCTCCATGTACGGGCCGGGCTGCATCGCGGCGTCCATCGGCAACGGCGCGTCGGTCTTGTAGAAGTACGCGGCGGCGCCGATGCATCCTCCCGCGCCGAGGCAGACGCAGAGCGTGCCTGGAATGGCGCCGGCCGCGAGGCCGATGAGCGCGGGCGCCGGGCCCACCTCTGCGAGGCCGGCGTCGACTTGCCCCTGCACGGCGGGGTTCACCTCGCTCACGCTCGGCGTCGGCGACACGATCGGCGGGGCGACTGGCGCCGCGGGCTCAGCCTCGGGCGCTGCGGTCTCGGAGGGCGCGGGCGCCTCCGCGTCTTGGGCGAAGGACAATGAGGACCACAGCGCGAGGGAGAGCATCATTGGGGGCTCCAAAGGGAGGGCGGCGTGAGGGGCGCAGGCGCCAAGGGGGCGACTGCGGGGCATTCTACACGCCGCCGCTCGCGGGCTGGGATCATCCGCCGCCCCGGCGATCGGCTCGTCCCGCGCGTGGGCACCGCCGACCCGGTTTGGGTCGCGCCCTCACCACGCCCCGTCGTCCGCCGCGCCCTGCTCGCCGGGGAGCCCGCGCCGCACCCCGGAGAGCGCCGGCGGGCGGTGGTCGGCGTCGCTGTTCCCGGCGCTCAGCACGTCGCGGATCACCAGCGCCGTCCGCCGCAGGCCGTCAGACGTCGCCCGACCCGCCGCGCCCAAGACCTGGCTGGCGTAGGTGAGCAGGGGCAGATCGTTTCGTGCGGCCCAGGCCGCCGGGGCGCGGTAGCGGTACCACAGCACATGGCGCACCCCGGCTTGCAGGGTGAACGTCGCCTGCACACGCTGGTCGGCGCGGCCAAAGCCCATGTAGGGCGGCAAGAACGGCAGGGCCCCGAGCCGGGCGAAGATCTGCGCCGCGGCGTCGGCGGGGGTCAGCGCTCCGCGCGTCACGGCGTCGACGGCCTGGGCGTTCTCGTCCATCGCCGCGCGCACCTCGGGGAGATGGCTGCTCAGCACGCCGATGTTCTGGGGGTCGGTCGTCGCCTTCAACAGCGCCCGATCCCCGGTGGATTGGTAACGGATGAGCGTCGCGAGCGCCCCGAAGGTGCCCAGGTAGTTCCCCATCACCCAGTTGCGGTTCCAGGCGTTCCACAGATCGTAGTCGGCGAAGGCGTCAAACGAGCGGGAGACGATGCGGTCGTAGTGGTCAAAGCCCTCGTTCACCACCTTGTCCATCAGGGCGAAGCGGGCGACGTCGAAGTTGTCTTCAGCCAAGGCCGGGAAGAGCGCGTCGGCGATGAGATCGATCGCCACGGTGAGCACAGACAGGCCGCTGGAGTAGAGCGGATCGACGAAGGCCGCAGCGTGGGGGAGCTGCACCATGCGGTTCGCGACGAGGGTCGGCGAGGAGTACTGCAGGCGCCCGCTGGCCACCCAAGGCCGCACGGGGACAGCGCCCTCAAAGTGCCGCGCCACCGTCGGGAACCGGGCGATGATCGACTTGAACTCGTCCTCGGGGCTGCCTTTGGGGTCACCAAAACGCCGACGGTCGAGCATCACGCCGACGCTCACGAGGGGGTTGGTGGCGTCGCGGTGGTTGTTGAACGGGATCAACCACATCCAGCCGCCATGAAAGACGTTGTGCATGGTGCCTTGGCCCAAGGGCGAGGGCAGGCCGTGGTCGCCGCTGAACACATGGTCGAAGGGCCGCAGCCCGGCGAAGTGGGTGTAGAGGGTGCGGGTGTCTGTGCGGAATCGTGGCGTCGCGTCGCGAAGGCCGAGCTTGGAGGCGACGAGCGAGCGCATCCCGCCGCCGTCGACCAAGAACCGGGTGGTGATCTGCTCACCCGAGGCAGACGTGAGCCGCACCTGGTCGGGCTCAAAGGCGATGTCTTGGATACGCAGCCCTTGGCGCAGCGTCACGCCATACCGTGTCGAGACCGTGGCCAGCCAGGCGTCGACGTCCTGGCGGAACATGTGGGAGTCGGGGCCGTAAGGCGGCGTGAGGGTCGGGAGCTGGTTGCTCTCGGCGGGGCGCGCGGCCTCGCCCTCGCGGTGGTACACGAAGGAGAAGGCGCGTTTGGTGCCACAGTTTGAGCTGACACGGTCCCGCAGCTCATAAAAGCTGCCCAGCCAGGCGATCTCGGGCACGTCGTACTTGGCGGCGAGGAGCTGGAAACGGACGCCCGTCTCGGGGATCAGCGACTCGCCGATGGTGAAGCGTGGGTGGACGAGCTCCTCGACGAGCAGCACGGACACACCG